>NZ_JBYVYK010000003.1:0-152947 GCF_058148405.1 Mycobacterium sp. DHQP2018-32-09
CGGCGCACCCGCCGCGCCACCGCCGCCCGGGCAGCCCACCCCGGCGGCACCCCTACGCCTCGACCTCGACGCCGTCGGCCGCGCCCGCGACGCACTGCCGGCAGGCTTCGAGTTCTCGGCACCACCGAAGCGCGTGAGCCCGTTGGCGCTGTGGGGATTCGGCGACCCCTGGTCGGTCAGCCCGCCACAGTGTGCCGGTCTGGTCGACCCGGCGGTCTCGCCGTCCTCGGTCCGCGGGTGGTCGGCGTCGGGCCCCGGGACCATCGTGTACGCCATCGCCGCGTCGCTGCCGACCGCACCGGACGAGGAGACCCGCGCGGCGTGCCCGTCGTTCACGGTGGCGGCCGGGCACACCTCCGGCACCGTCGCACAGGTGCCCGCGCCCGACGTCCCGTCCGCGACCACGCTGGGCCTGCGCGCCGAGACCGCCACCGTCGTCGAGGGCGGCACCGAAACCCATTCGCAGGCCGACACGTTCGCCGCCCACCTCGGTGACACCGTGGTCTACGTCGTGGTGCGCACCGACCCCGGCGCCGCCGACGGGGCCCTCGGCCCCGGATTCGCCGCCGATCTGTTGAGGCGCACCGTGTCGGCCATCCGGGGAGAGGCGCCGCCCGGCGGGTAGATTGGCGCCGATGTCGCGGACCCCGATCGCCCTCGCGTGCGCCCTGCTGTTGACGGCCTGCTCCGGCACCGCCCCGACGCCCGACGCAGGCGACATCGGCAAGGTGGTCGACCTCAAGGCCGACTTCGGCCCCGAGTTCACCGTGAGCACCCAGGCGCCCACCGGCGTCGACCCCCGCCTGCTGGCTCCGCAGGCGCTCCCGCAGGGCATCCGCTTCGACCCGGCCGACTGCGGAGACCTGGCTAAGGGTCTGCAGCTGCCGCAGGGTCTCAAGGGCAACATGGCCGCCGTCACGGCGGAAGGCGCCGGCAACCGGTTCATCACGATCGCCGTCGAGACGTCGGAACCGGTGTCCTTCCCCGAGCCGGGGGCGAACTGCCAGAAGGTGGCGTTCGAAGGCCCCACCGGCCGCGGCCTGGTCGAGGTCACCGAGGCGCCCAGCATCGAGGCCGCCCGCGTCCTCGGTACCCACCGCGTCGTGCAGACCGTCGCCGACGGCAAACCGGTCTCCGGCGAACTGTACGACTACGTCGCCGCGTTCGGCACCTACCTGGTGATCGTCACGGCCAATCCGCTGGTGGTCCCCGGACGACCCGTCGCCGCGGTGGACACCGGCCGGGCCCGCGACCTCGTCGTCGCCGCCGTACACGCGGTACGCGGGTCCTAACGCACGTCCCGCGGGCGGAACTGCATGCTGATCCGCGGACCCGTCGGCCGCGTCGTCTTCGGCACCGAATGCTCCCAGGTGCGTTGGCACGACCCACCCATGACCAGCAGGTCGCCGTGGCCCTGCGGCACCCGCAGCGACGAGCCGCCGCCACGCGGCCGCAACGCCAGGGTCCTGGTGGCCCCGAGGCTCACGATCGCGACCATGGTGTCCTCTGTGCTGCTGCGCCCGACGTTGTCGCCATGCCACGCGACACTGTCCGAACCGTCCCGGTACAGGCACATGCCCACCGTCGTGAACGGCTCGCCCAATTCGCCGGCGTAGATGTCGTTGATCCGCACCCGCAGCTTGGCGATCACCGGATGCGGGGCCGGCGACACCGCGAGGTCGTGAAAGCTCACCAGCCGTGGCACGTCGAGCACCCGGTCGTACATCTGTCGACGCTCGGCGCGCCAGGGCACGGTCTCGACCAGTTCGTCGAACAGCTCGTCGTGGCCGGACAGCCAGCCGGCGCGGACGTCGATCCACGCACCGTCACTGAGATTTCGCCGCTCGGCGCAGTCGAACAGCGATCCCTGAACCGACAAGGACACCTGCGCATGCTATCGCACAGGCGTTCGACTTCACAGTCTCGCGGCGCCCGGACCGCGTTCGGCGAGCACGTCGTCGGGGTTGGCCAGGGAGCATGCCTTCAAGCTCAGGCAGCCGCACCCGATGCAGCCCGCCAGGTTGTCGCGGAGCCGCTCCAGGTGCATGATCCGCTCGTCGAGATCGGCGCGCCACCCCGCCGACAGCCGCGCCCAATCCTCGCTGGTGGGCACCCGATCGGTCGGCAACGTCTCCAACGCCTCGCGGATGCGCGCCAGCGGGATGCCCAGGCGCTGAGACATCCGGATGAACGCCACGCGCCGGATGGTCTCGCGGGCGTAGCGACGCTGGTTCCCCGTCGTGCGCGTGCTGCTGATCAGACCTTCGCGTTCGTAGAAGTGCAGCGCGGACACCGCGACACCGCTGCGATGCGACATCTCGCCCGGCGTGAGTTCGCGACGGCCCATGAGGGCACCCTAATTGCCCGAGCCGCTGCCCGCGGACCGCGGATCGAAGGCGACACCGACGCCCGCGCCGCGGTTACGGTGCTAGACGTGACATCGACTCAGCTGGGCGTCGACTCCGAGGTGGGGAGGCTGCGGACGGTCATCCTGCACCGCCCCGGCGCGGAACTGCAGCGCCTGACGCCCCGCAACAACGACCGGCTGCTGTTCGACGGTCTGCCGTGGGTGGCCAAGGCGCAGGAGGAACACGACGCCTTCGCCGCGCTGCTGCGATCCCGCGGCGTCGAGGTGCTGTTGCTGGCCGACCTGCTCACCGAGTCGCTGGCCAGTGGGGCCGCCCGCATGCACGGCATCTCCGCCGCGGTGGACTCGCGGCGGCTGGGACTGCCGCTGGCGCGCGACCTGTCGGCCTTCCTGCGCACGCTCGACGCCGCGCCGCTGGCGCACGTGCTGATGGCGGGCATGACGTTCGACGAACTGCCCTTCGGCGAGCGCGAGACGTCGCTGGTGCGGCGCATGCACCACGGTGCCGACTTCGTCATCGACCCGCTGCCCAACCTGCTGTTCACCAGGGACTCGTCGTTCTGGATCGGTCCCCGCGTGGCCATCACGTCGCTGTCCATGCCCGCCCGGGTGCGCGAGACGTCGCTCACCGACCTCGTCTACGCCCACCACCCCCGCTTCCTCGGGGTGCGGCGCGCCTACGAGTCGCGCTCGGCGCCGGTGGAGGGTGGCGACGTGCTGCTGCTCGGACCCGGCGTCCTGGCCGTCGGCGTGGGGGAGCGCACCACCCCGGCGGGAGCAGAGGCGCTGGCGCGCAGCCTGTTCGACGACGGCCTGGCCCACACGGTGCTCGCCGTGCCCATCGCCCAGGAACGCGCGCAGATGCACCTCGACACCGTGTGCACCATGGTCGACCGCGACGCCGTGGTGATGTACCCCAACATCGTCGACTCGTTGTCGGCGTTCACGATTCGTCAGACCGGCAGCGGGGTGACGATCGACCGGGCGGCCCCGTTCGTCGAGGCAGCCGCCGACGCGATGGGCATCGCCAAGCTGCGCGTCATCGACACCGGTCTGGACCCGGTCACCGCCGAGCGCGAGCAGTGGGACGACGGCAACAACACGCTGGCCGTCGCGCCCGGCGTGGTGGTGGCCTACGAGCGCAACGCGGAGACCAACACCCGCCTGATGGATTCGGGCATCGAGGTGCTGCCCATCGCGGCGTCCGAACTCGGTACCGGACGCGGCGGCCCGCGCTGCATGTCCTGCCCCGCCGCCCGGGACCCGCTCGACTGAGCCGCTTCCGGTTGCCGTCAGGGTCGTGATCGGGTGCCGTTCACGACCCGCGACGGCAATCGCTACCGCCAGGACGGTAGCCAGATCTGCATGTTCCACGTCGACTGCGAGATCGGCAGCCCCGTCAGCACCGGGTAGAGCCACGCGAAGTTGGTGATCACCAACGCCATGTAGCCGCACACCACCAGCAGACCCAGCGTGCGCCGCTCGGCGTTCTGCCGTGGCGCGTACAGGATGTCGCCGAGGATCAACGCGATCGCCATCACCAGGAACGGCGCCATGGGCGCGGCGTAGAAGAAGTACATCTGCCGGTCGATGTCGGCGAACCAGGGCAGGTACCCGGCGAAGTACCCGACCAGCACCACGCCGTAGCGCCAGTCGCGTTTCACCACCGCCCGCCACAGCGCCCACCCCAGCACCGGCACCGCCACGAACCACATCGCGGGCGTGCCGACCAGCATCACGGCCTTCACACACGACTGCGCCCCGCAGCCGGCCACGTCCTGCTGGTCGATGGCATACAGCACCGGGCGCAGCGACATGGGCCACGTCCATGGCTTGGACTCCCACGGGTGGTGGTTGCCCGCGGCGTTGGTCAGCCCCGAGTGGAACTTGTACACCGACGCCATGTAGTGCCACAGCGAGCGCACCGCGTCGGGCAGCAGACCGCCCTCGCCGATGGTGCGCCCCTCCTCGTGGCGGTACACCCCGGTCTCGGATGCGAACCACGGCCCGTAGCTGGCGAGATACACGCCCACCGGGATCAGCGCGAAGACGTATGCGGTGGGGCCCAGGTCACGGCGCAGGGTGCCGACCCACGGCCGCGGTACCCGGTACTGCTTGCGGGCGGCGACGTCGAACGCCAACGTCATCACGCCGAAGAACAGCACGAAGTACAGCCCCGACCACTTCACCGACAGTGCCAGCCCCAGCAGCACGCCCGCCCCGAAGCGCCACCACCGCACGCCCAGCCGCGGTCCCCACGGCGTCTCCCCGATGCGGCCTTCCAGCAGGGCGACGTGCATGCGCTCGCGCATCTGGTCGCGGTCGACGATGAGCGCGCCGAACGCCGCCACCACGAACACCACCAGGTACACGTCCAGCAGTGCGGTGCGCGCCGTCACGAAGCTGACGCCGTCGGCGATGATCAGCAGACCCGCGATGCCGCCGATGAGCGTCGACCGCGTGATGCGCCGCACGATCCGCGCCACCAGCACCACCAGGACGACGCCGCACACCGCGCCGCTGAACCGCCAGCCCAGGCCGTTGTAGCCGAACATGGCCTCGCCGATGGCCATGAGGAACTTGCCCATCGGGGGGTGTACCACCAGGCCGTAGCCGGGGTTGTCCTCGACGCCGTGGTTGCCCAGCATCTGGTAGGCCTGCGGCGCGTAGTGCTTCTCGTCGAAGATCGGCGTGCCGGCATCGGTCGGCGAACCGAGGTTGAGGAACCGGGTCAGGGCGGCCAACGCCAGGATCACCGCCGTCATGGCCCAGCCCTGCAGCCGGTCCACCGGCTCGAAGTCCGGCACGGGCAGCAACGGCGCCGGGCTGATCACCGGCACCGCGCGCCGACCCTCCGCCGGCTCCTCGCGGGCGTCGGCAGCGGCGTCGGTGGTCGGGGCGCTCACGACTGCGATCGTAGGCTGTCCGGTGTGACGGAAGGCCGCCTGCTGCTTGCAGCCACGCCATTGGGCCAGGTCGGCGACGCCTCGGCGCGTCTGGTCGACGCGCTGGGCAGCGCGGACGTGATCGCCGCGGAGGACACCCGACGGGTACGCCTGCTGGCGCAGTCGCTGGGGGTGACCCTTGCGGGCCGCGTGACCAGCTTCTTCGATCAGAACGAGGCCTCGCGCGTCCCGCAGCTGCTCGACGACGTGGCCTCCGGGGCGACGGTCCTCGTCGTCAGCGATGCCGGGATGCCGTTGATCAGCGATCCCGGCTACCGGCTGGTGGTGGCTGCCGCGGCGGCGGGGCTGACCGTCAGCTGCCTGCCGGGGCCGTCGGCGGTGACGACGGCGTTGGCCGTCTCCGGGTTGCCGTCCGACCGGTTCTGCTTCGAGGGCTTCGCGCCGCGCAAGCAGGCCGCCCGCGCCGCGTGGCTGGGGGAGCTGGCCACCGAGCGCCGCACCGCGGTGTTCTTCGAGTCGCCCCGCCGGCTCGCCGACGCGCTGCGCGACGCCGTCGACGTCCTGGGCGGGGACCGCCGCGCCGTGGTGTGCCGCGAGCTGACCAAGACCCACGAGGAGGTGCGGCGCGGCACGCTCGCCGAGCTGGCCGAGTGGGCGGCCGACGGCGTCCTCGGCGAGATCACGGTGGTGCTGGCCGGTGCGGTGCCCCGGACGGATACCGCCACGCTGGTGACCGAGGTGCTGGCGCGCGTCGAGACCGGCATGCGCGTCAAGGATGCGTGCGCCGAGGTGGTCGCCGAGCACCCCGGCGCGCCGTCACGACGGGAGCTCTACGACGCCGTGCTGCGTGCGCGACAGGATTGACGCCGCCTTGTCGAGGCACTCCTGCCATTCGCGATCGGGGTCGGAATCGGCGGTGATGCCGCCGCCGACGCCCAGCACCACGGTCGCGTCGGCCGAGATCTCCAGGGTTCGGATGGCCACGTTCAACTCGCAGCCGGCCACCGGTGACGCGAATCCGACGGTCCCGCAGTAGATTCCGCGTCGACGGGGTTCCCAGCGCCTCAACAGTTCCCGGGCGCGCGCCTTGGGGGTCCCGGTGACCGACGCCGGCGGGAACGTCGCCTCGAACAGTGCGGCGGTGGGCAGGTCGCGGCGCACCCGGGCGGCGACCGTCGACACCAGGTGCCACACGCCGGGAGCGCGCCGCACCGCGAGCAGTTCGGGCACCGTGACCGTGCCGGTGGCCGCGACGCGCCCCAGGTCGTTGCGCACCAGGTCGACGATCATCACGTTCTCCGCGACGTCCTTGACCGACGTCCGCAGTGCCGCAGGCGGCCGGTGCAGCGGCAGGGTGCCCTTGATGGGGCTCGAGACGACGCGTTCGCCATGGCGGGCCAGGAAGAGTTCCGGCGACAGCGAGGCCACCGCGCCCCACTCGCCCGCCACGAACGCAGCGCGCGCGGGCGCGGTCGCGCCCACCAGGTCGGCGAAGACGTCGACGGCGCGGCCCTCGAGTCGGCCGGTGAACCGGGTGCACACGCACGCCTGGTAGACCTCGCCGGCGCGGATCGCCTCCAGGCAGGCCAGCACCCCGCGACGGTGCTCCTCGCGATCCGGTGCCCGCCAGTCCACGTGATGTGGCGCGGCGGGCGCGGGCTCGGCCATGGCCGTCTCGATCCAACTGGGAAGCGCTGTGCCGGAGAGGGTTTCGTACCACCAGTCGCCGGCGCGGTCCTGCCGCAGGACGCAATCGGTCCAGCCGCCCGCGGCCTCGGGGACGCGGGGGCCCGCCCCGTCGGCGGCGGCATCGGGGTAGGACAGGTACCCCACCCAGCCGCCGCCGACGACACCGTCGGCGACCGGGCCCTCGCCGGAGGCGACGTCGAACACCGCGGCGGGGTCGACGGGGTGGACGGCGACGCTGGGGACGAGGACGGCGCGCGAGTGAAACCAGTCGCCGGTCAGCGCCGCCGGCGGCGGCAGGCCGAGCCGCGCGGTCGCCGTGGCCAGTGCGCGCAACGTCGCTGCGGCACTTCCCGGTACGGCCAGCCGCTCGACGTGCACGTCATCAGCTTGTCAGACGCGTCCGATCTCCCGCGACACCGTCACGCCCGCCAGCTTGTCCGGATTGCGCATGGCGTAGAAGTTCGCGATCTTGCCGTCGACGACGTCGACCGAGACCACGCCTTCGAGCCGGTCGCCCAGGTACAGCACCAGCGCGGGCGCGCCGTTGTAGAACGCCGGTTCGGCCCGCCCTTCGGGGCCGCCGAGGCGGATCAGACCGACGACGAGGCGTGCCACCGCGTCCGAGCCCGAGACGGGACGTCGTGCGGCGCTGGCCTTTCCGTCGCTGTCGGCGATCCACACCACGTCCGGCGCCAGCATGCCCATCAGGCCCCCGACGTCGCCGCCGGCCGCCGTGGCGAAGAACCGTGCGGTGAGCGCCAGCGAGGCCTCCGGGTCGACGGGCGCGAACCGCTTGCGGCGGGCCCGCACGTGTTCGCGTGCGCGGTGGGCGATCTGGCGGACCGCCGCCGTCGACTTGCCGACGGCGGCCGCGATCTCGTCGTGGTCGAAGCCGAACACCTCGCGCAGCACGAACACCGCCCGTTCCTCGGGGCCCAGGGTCTCCAGCACCACCAGCATCGCCATCGACACCGACTCGGCGAGCACCACGTCGTCGGCCGCGTCGGTGGTGTCCAGCAGCAGCGGTTCGGGTAGCCACGGGCCCACGTACTCCTCGCGTCTGCGCGACTGCGCGCGCAAGGCGTTGAGCGCCTGGCGCGTCACCAGCTTGGCGAGGTAGGACTTGGTGTCCCCGACGGTGGCGAGGTCGACCTCGGCCCACCGGAGGTAGCCGTCCTGCAGCACGTCGTCGGCTTCGGTCGCCGAGCCCAGGATCTCGTAGGCGATGGTGAACAGCAGGGGCCGCAGCGCGGTGAAGCGCTCGGCGTGCTCGGTGGATCTCATCGGGTCCCGGGCCGACCCGCCCGAACGACCACCCGCTGCGCCCGCTTGCCGCCCTTGAGCCAGAAGTAGGACCCCGGCGTGCGCGCCTCCTTCGCCAGGAACGACACCGTGCCCTTGCACACGGCCTCCTTGAGACCCGCCGCGAGGCGGCCGCCGACGTACAGCGGCAGCACGGTGTCGTCGAGGTGGGCGAGCTGGATGGTGGCGGCCCTGCGGCCCAGGCTGATGCACTGGCCGGTGAACGCCTGGTTCACCGTGGCGGGCTCGGTCCCCGCGATCCGGCTGAGCACGGTGTCGGCGGCCTGGGCGCCCAGCGGCAGGGCGGCCTGGCAGCTCATCCGCAGCGGGACGCCCGACGGGGCGGAGGCGTCGCCGGCCGCGACGATCCTGGGGTCGTCGAGGCTGGTGAGCGTCTCGTCGGTGAGCAGGCGCCCCAGTGCGTCGGTGCGCAGACCGCTGCGCGCCGCCAGCTGCGGCACCCCGAACCCCGCGGTCCAGATGGTCAGCGCGCTGGGCAGGTCGCGTCCGTCGGCCAGCGTCACCGCGTCCCGGCCCACGGCGGTGACCGTGCCCGCGGGACCGTCGAGGACGGTGACGCCGAGCTTGCGCATCGCCTTGGCGACCGACCGTCGGCCCGGCTTGCTGAGGTAGGGCCCCAGCACGCCGCCGCACACCAGCGTCACCGCGTGGCCGGCCTCGCCGAGTTCGGCGGCCGTCTCGATGCCGGTCGGCCCGGCCCCCACCACCGTCACGGGTCGTCCCTCGGGCAGCGCGGCGATCGCGGCGCGCAGTCGCTCGCCGTCCTCGAATTCGGAGAGCGAATGGGCGAACTCGGCGGCGCCCGGCGCCGGCGGCGTCGCACCCGTGCTGCCCACGGCGTAGATCAGATAGTCGTAGTCGACGGTGCCGCCGGAGGCCAGCGTCACGGTGCGGGTGGCCGCGTCGATGGTGGCCACGCTGTCGACGACCAGCCGCACGTGGTCGCCGAGCACGTCGGCGTAGTCGACCACGGCGTCGTCGGACCCGGTGACCAACTGGTGCAACCGGATCCGCTCGACGAACATCGGTCGCGGGTTGATCAGGGAGACGACGACGTCCGGGTGCGTGCGCAGCCGGTTGGCGGCGAGCACGCCCGCGTACCCGCCACCGACGACGACGACGTGAACGTTCTGGGTCATGACCACTCCTTCGGTCGTGCCGGCCGCTGGTGCGAGCCGGGCTGACCTCGAGACACCGGTGCCCGTCGAAGTGTGACAGGACCGGGGCGGATCGTGACCCAGATCACTCCACCTGGTAGCGGGGGAACACGCCCTCGGGTTTCGGCAGGTCCGTCCCGGGCGCCAGGCGCGTGCCGATGGCCGCGAAGGTGCGGGCATCGGCGGGCTGGCCCAGCAGGTCCAGGAGCTTGGCCGCCGAACCCGGCATCACGGGTTGGACGAGCAGCGCGGCCACGCGCACGGTCTCCAGCGTCACGTAGAGCACGGTGGCGAAGCGAGCCTGATCCGCCGGGTCGTCGGACTTGCGCAGCACCCACGGTTCCTGCGCCGAGAAGTAGCGGTTCGCCGCGCCGAGGACCGACCAGATGGCCTCGAGACCGAGGTGCATCGCCGGCACGTCGAAGTGGGCGCGCACCTTGGGCAGCAGCGCGTCGACGGCGTCGAGCTGCTCGAGGTCGGCGTCGGTGAACTCGCCGGGCTCGGGAACCCGGGCGCCGAGGTTCTTGTCGACCATCGACAGCGATCGTTGGGCCAGGTTGCCCAGCTCGTTGGCGAGGTCGGCGTTGATGCGGCCGATGATCGCGTCCTCGCTGTAGCTGCCGTCCTGGCCGAACGGCACCTCGCGCAGCAGGAAGTAGCGCACCGGGTCCAGCCCGAAGGCGTCGACCAGCGCGCTCGGGTCGACGACGTTGCCGACGGACTTGCTCATCTTCTCGCCGCTGTTGAGCAGGAACCCGTGCACGAACACGCGGCGGGGCAGTTCCAGGCCCGCCGACATCAGGAACGCCGGCCAGTACACGGTGTGGAACCGGATGATGTCCTTGCCGATCATGTGCAGATCGGCGGGCCAGTACCGACGGAACGTCTCGGAGTCGGTGTCCGGGAAGCCGGCGCCGGTGAGGTAGTTGGTCAGCGCGTCCACCCAGACGTACATGACGTGGTCGGGATGTCCCGGCACGGGCACGCCCCAGTCGAACGTGGTCCGGGAGATCGACAGGTCGCGCAGTCCGCCGGAGACGAAGCTGACGATCTCGTTGCGCCGCACGTCGGGCCCGATGAACTCGGGATGGGCGGCGTAGTGGGCGAGCAGCCGGTCGGCGTAGGCCGACAGGCGGAAGAAGTAGGTCTGCTCCTCGGTCCACGTGACCGGGGTGCCGGTCTCGCGCGAGTACTTCTCGCCGTCGGGGCGCGTCTCGAGTTCGTCCTCGGTGTAGAAGCGCTCGTCGCGCACCGAGTACCAGCCGGAGTACGAGTCGAGGTAGATGTCGCCGGCCGCCTCCATCCGCTGCCAGATGGCCGCCGACGCCTCGAGGTGGTCGGCGTCGGTGGTGCGGATGAAGCGGTCGAAGGACGCCCCCAGCTTCTCCTGCATGGCCTGGAACGCGTCGGAGTTGCGGCGCGCGAGATCGGCGGTGGGGATGCCCTCGGCCGCGGCGGTCTGCGCCATCTTCAGGCCGTGCTCGTCGGTGCCGGTCAGGTACCGGACGTCGAAGCCGTCGAGCCGCTTGAAGCGGGCGATGGCGTCGGTCGCCACGTACTCGTAGGCGTGCCCGATGTGCGGCTTGCCGTTGGGGTAGGCGATCGCCGTGGTGACGTAGAACGGCTGCCCGGGCTGGGACGGCGCTGGGGAAGGCGAATCGGTACTCATCGCGACTCACCTTATTGTCTAGTGTCGTGCCGAGAAACGATCGCCAGCCGCCGCCGCTGCCGGAGCCGTTGGCGCCGCTGATCGACGCGCACACCCACCTCGATGCGTGCGGCGCCCGGGACGCGGCCGACGTGCACGCGACTCTGGACCGCGCGGCGAGCGTCGGCGTGGAGGCTGTGGTCACGATCGCCGACGACCTCGAGGCCGCGAGGTGGGCGGTGGCCGCCGCCGAGTGGGACGACCGGGTGTACGCCGCGGTGGCGCTGCACCCGACGCGGGCCAACGCACTGGACGCCGCGGCGCGCGCCGAGTTGGAGCGCCTCGCCGCCCATCCCCGCGTCGTCGCGATCGGGGAGACGGGCATGGACATGTACTGGCCCGGCCGTCTGGACGGGTGCGCCGAGCCCGCCGAACAGCGCGAGGCGTTCGCCTGGCACGTCGACCTGGCCAAGCGTCACGGGAAGCCGCTGATGATCCACGACCGCGACGCCGACGCCGAGGTGCTCGACGTGCTGCGGGCCGAGGGCGCCCCGGAGACCGTGATCTTCCACTGCTTCTCGTCGGGGCCGCAGATGGCGCGCACGTGCGCCGACGCCGGGTGGCTGATGAGCCTGTCCGGCACCGTTAGCTTCCGCAATGCCGCGGCGTTGCGAGAGGCCGCGGTGCTCATCCCGGCGGATCTGCTGCTGGTGGAGACCGACGCGCCGTTCCTCACGCCGCACCCGTACCGGGGGGCACCGAACGAGTCGTACTGCCTGCCCTATACCGTGCGGGCATTGGCCGAGGTCCGCGGGGTGCCGGCCGAGGATCTGGCAGCCCAGACCGCGCGGAACGCGCGCGTCACCTACGGATTGCGCCGGTGACGCGAGTTGCCGCGGCCAGGGGGCTTCGTTACCGTCTTGTGATGAAACAGCCGGTCACGCCCCCCAGGGGTTTGCTGGCCATGACTCGCTGGGATTGTCGATCTTGAATGCCTTGCACAAACTTCATCAGTCGCGCTCGCCCATGCTGCGGGTCTCCGTCGGGATGCTGCTGGCCGGCCTGACCTTCGCGGGCGGTACGGCCGTCGCGTCGCACAAGACCGTCACGCTCTCCGTGGACGGCACGACCATGACGGTGTCCACGATGAAGGCCCACGTGCTCGACGTGGTGGAGGAGAACGGCTTCAGCGTCGGCGATCGCGACGATCTCTTCCCGGCCGCCGACGCCGACGTGCACGACGCGGACACCATCGTGCTGCAGCGCAGCCGTCCGGTGCAGATCTCGCTCGACGGCCAGGGCAGCCGCGAGGTGTGGACCACGGCGTCGACGGTGCAGGATGCGCTGGCCCAGCTCTCGCTGACCGACACCGCCCCCGCCGCGGCGTCCCGCGCCACCCGGGTGCCGCTGGAGGGCATGTCGCTGCCGGTGGTGAGCGCGCGCACGGTGCAACTCGACGATGGCGGCGTGGTGCGGACGGTGCGCGTGCCTGCCGCCAACGTCGCCGGGATGCTGGAGGCCGCCGGCGCTCCGTTGCAGCAGAGCGACACCGTGGATCCGCCGGCGTCGGCGCCGCTGGTGGACGGCATGCAGGTGCGGGTGACGCGGGTGCGGATCGCGAAGGTCACCGAGCGACTGCCCCTGGCGCCGGCCAACCACGAGATCCCCGACCCCGACGTGAACATGAGCCGCCGCGTGGTCGAAGACGCGGGAACGCCTGGGACGCAAGACGTCACGTTTGCAGTCGCCAGCGTGAACGGCGTGGAGACCGGCAGGTTGCCAGTAGCCAATGTCGTATTGACCCCGGCCAAGGACGCCGTCGTGCGGGTGGGCGCCAAACCGGGCACGGAGGTGCCCCCGGTATCTCAGGGCGCCACGTGGGATGCCCTCTCGCAGTGCGAAGCGGGAGGTAACTGGGCCATCAACACCGGCAACGGTTTTTACGGTGGTGTGCAATTTGACCAAAACACATGGGAGCGCAACGGTGGTCTGCGCTATGCTCAGCGCGCGGATCTCGCAACGAGGGAAGAGCAGATCGCGATTGCTGAAGTAACGAGGGCGCGCCAAGGGTGGGGTGCCTGGCCGACGTGTAGTGGAAGGTTGGGAGTCCGCTGACCATCAGGCTGCTCGGTCGCACCGAGATAAGACATCTGGCCAAGGAGCTCGACTTCCGGCCGCGGAAGTCGTTCGGGCAGAACTTCGTGCACGACGCCAACACCGTGCGTCGCATCGCGTCAGCGTCCGGCATCAACCGGCACGATCACGTCCTCGAGGTCGGCCCGGGCCTCGGCTCCCTGACCCTCGCGCTGCTGGACCGCGGTGCCAAGGTCACCGCCGTCGAGATCGATCCGGTGCTGGCCCGCCAGCTTCCCAAGACCATCGGCGAGCACTCGCACAGCGAGATCACGCGCCTCACCGTCATCCCGCACGACATCCTCACCCTCACCAAGGGCGACCTCGAAGAGCAGCCCACCGCCGTCGTCGCCAATCTGCCGTACAACGTGGCGGTGCCCGCCATCCTGCACGTGCTGGCCGAGTTCCCGACCATCCGCACCGTCATGGTGATGGTGCAGGCCGAGGTCGCCGAGCGTCTGGCCGCCGAGCCCGGTGGCAAGGACTACGGCGTACCGAGTGCCAAGGTCCGCTTCTACGGCAACGTGCGCCGCTACGGCATGGTCTCGCCGACGGTGTTCTGGCCCATTCCGCGGGTGTACTCGGGTCTGGTCCGCATCGACCGGTACGAGGTGCCGGAGGGTACGGCGCCCCGGTGGCCCACCGATCCGGAGTTCCGCGACGCGGTCTTCAAGCTCATCGACATCGCGTTCGCGCAGCGTCGCAAGACGTCGCGCAACGCATTCGCCGAGTGGGCGGGGTCGGGCAACGAATCCGCCGAACGGCTGCTGTCGGCCAGCATCGATCCCGCACGCCGCGGCGAGACGCTGAGCATCGCCGACTTCGTCCGGCTGCTACAGCGCTCGGGCTGGACGCCCGGTGGTACGGCGGACGCCGATCAGGAGCAGCAGGAGCAGATCCACACGTCGTAGCCCGGTTCCGGGTGGCCCCACGGTTGCCCGCCGAGTTTGCCCTCCGACGCGTTCGCCCGACTAGTGTCGTGGCGTGCCCGCATCCGATGGACGTCCCGCCTCTGACTGGGTTCCCACGGGTGCCGTGACGGTCCGCGTGCCGGGCAAGGTCAACCTGCATCTGGGGGTGGGCGACCTCCGCGACGACGGCTATCACGAGCTGACCACGGTGTTCCATGCCGTGTCACTGTTCGACGAGGTGACGGTGCGCGCGGCGGACGTGTTGTCCCTCGACGTCACCGGCGAGGGCGCCGGGGACGTGCCCACCGACGGCGCCAACCTGGCATGGCGGGCGGCGGAGTTGTTGGCCGACCACGTCGGACGCGCCCCCGACGTCGAGATCTCGATCGCGAAGTCCATCCCGGTCGCCGGAGGCATGGCCGGCGGCAGCGCGGATGCCGCGGGCGTGCTGGTGGCCATGAACTCGCTGTGGGAGCTGGGCCTGCCGCGTCGCGACCTGCACGCGCTGGCCGCCGAGCTGGGCAGTGACGTTCCGTTCAGCCTGCACGGCGGTACCGCGCTGGGCACCGGCCGCGGCGAGCAGCTGGCGACGGTGCTGGCGCGCAACACGTTCCACTGGTTGCTCGCCTTCTCCGACGGCGGCCTGTCGACGCCGCAGGTGTTCGCCGAGATCGACCGCCTGCGGGAGGCCGGTGACGGCGGCCCGGCGCGGCTGGGCGATCCGGAGCCGCTGCTCAGTGCGCTGGCCTCCGGTGACGCCGCGCGGCTGGCACCGCTGCTGGGCAACGATCTGCAGGCCGCGGCCGTGGGGTTGGACGGGCGGCTGCGGCGGACGCTGGCCGCGGGCGTCGACGCGGGGGCGTTGGCCGGCATCGTGTCGGGTTCGGGGCCCACGTGCGCGTTCCTGTGTGCGACGCCGTCGGCGGCCCTCGACGTGGGCGTGGAGCTGGCGGGGGAGGGCGTGTGCCGCACCGTGCGCGCCGCCAGCGGACCGGTGCCGGGCGCGCGGGTGGTTCCCGCGACCTCGTCGCGCTGACGCGCCCGCTCCTCACCTGCGGCGATGCGGCTGTGATCAACTCGGTTGCCCGAATGGTTTGGCAGTTACTTAAGAGTCTCTTAAGATGAGCGACGGTGAAAACTACCGGTCGTGCGTCCCTCGTGACGTCCTTGCTCGTCGGGTCTCCCGGCGGGTGGTTCGGCGGTCGGTTCGGCACTGGCCCTCGGACCGGCTGGTGCGCGGATGCGCAGGCGGTCCTGCCGGCGTCATCATCGTTTCGCAACACAACTGCGCCCGATTCGTATGTGCGTCCCGCTACGGCGACGACTGCCCGCGGGTGGAGCATGGATCACCGGGCACAGTCGCCGGACACCAGGAGGTCGTGGTGAGCAGATTTACCGAGAAGATGTTCCGCAACGCGCACGAGAGCAGCCGTGGCATGGTCACGGGCGAGCCTCACGAGCCGGTGCGGCACACGTGGCTCGAGGTCCACGAGCGTGCCCGCCGCATCGCAGGCGGACTCGCGGCCGCGGGTGTCGGGCACGGTGACGCCGTCGGCGTCCTCGCGGGCTTCCCGGTGGAGATCGCTCCCACCGCGCAGGGCGTGTGGATGCGCGGCGCCAGCCTGACCATGCTGCACCAGCCGACGCCCCGGACCGACCTGGCCGTGTGGGCCGAGGACACCATGAACGTCATCGGCATGATCGAGGCCGATGCCGTGATCATCTCCGAGCCGTTCCTGGTCGCCGCCCCGGTGCTCGAGGAGAAGGGCATCAAGGTCCTCAAGGTCGCCGACCTGCTGGCCGCCGAGCCGATCGACCCGGTCGAGACCGGCGAGGACGACCTGGCGTTGATGCAGCTGACGAGCGGCTCGACGGGGTCACCGAAGGCCGTGCAGATCACGCACCGCAACATCCACTCCAACGCCGAGGCCATGTTCGTCGGCGCGCAGTACGACGTCGACACCGACGTCATGGTGAGCTGGCTGCCCTGCTTCCACGACATGGGCATGGTCGGCTTCCTGACCATCCCGATGTACTTCGGCGCGGAGCTGGTCAAGGTGACGCCGATGGACTTCCTGCGCGACACCCTGTTGTGGGCGAAGCTCATCGACAAGTACAAGGGCACCATGACCGCGGCGCCCAACTTCGCCTACGCGCTGCTGGCCAAGCGGCTGCGCCGGCAGGCCAAGCCCGGCGACTTCGACCTGTCCACGCTGCGGTTCGCGCTCTCGGGCGCCGAGCCGGTCGAGCCCGCCGACGTCGAGGACCTCCTCGACGCGGGCAAGCCGTTCGGCCTGCGGTCCTCGGCCATCCTGCCCGCCTACGGCATGGCCGAGACCTGCCTTGCGGTGTCGTTCTCGCCGTGTGACGCGGGTCTGGTGGTCGACGAGGTGGACGCCGACCTGCTGGCCGCGCTGCGCCGCGCCGTCCCGGCCACCAAGGGCAACACGCGCCGCCTCGCGTCGCTGGGCCCGCTGCTGCAGGACCTGGAGGCGCGTGTCGTCGACGAGAACGGCGACGTGATGCCCGCCCGCGGCGTCGGCGTCATCGAGCTGCGCGGTGAGTGCGTCACGCCGGGGTACATCACGATGGGCGGCTTCCTGCCGTCGCAGGATGCGCACGGCTGGTACGACACCGGCGACCTCGGTTACCTCACCGAGGAGGGCAACGTCGTGGTGTGTGGCCGCGTCAAGGACGTCATCATCATGGCGGGCCGCAACATCTACCCGACCGACATCGAGCGCGCCGCGGGCCGTGTGGAGGGCGTGCGCCCCGGCTGCGCCGTCGCCGTGCGCCTGGATGCCGGCCACTCGCGGGAGACCTTCGCGGTGGCCGTCGAGTCCAACGCGTGGCAGGACCCGGCCGAGGTGCGCCGCATCGAGCACGAGGTGGCCCACGAGGTCGTCACCGAGGTCGACGTGCGGCCGCGCAACGTGGTGGTGCTGGGCCCGGGCACCATTCCGAAGACGCCGTCCGGCAAGCTGCGCCGCGCGAACTCGGTCTCGCTGGTCACCTAGAACCGCACGTGCCGCGCCGCCACCGCGAGGCGGCGTAGTTGGTAGCGCGCCGGCGAGAGCCGCGGGTGGACGAGGCGCAGACCTGCTCGCGCCGCGACGTCCTCCACCACCTCGTCGACGGTGCGGCCGTCGGTGGGCACGTGCGTGGCGAAGCGCGGTGTCGCCAGCGCGGCCACGCATCGCGGGATCTGTCGTATCCCCCACGTCTCGGGGCGTCCCATGGCCGCGCCGATCCAGTACGCGCTGCGCGTGCGCAGTCGCTTCTCCAGCGTGTCCGGCGACGCCTGCAGCGCGAAGTGCGCCACGTGCACCCCGGCCGCCGTCAGGCCGTCCACGAGTTCGTCGAAGTAGTCCTCGTCGACCACCGTCATGGGCACCAACACGGGACCGCCGTTCTGGGCGGCGACGGCGTCGGCCAGCGTGGCGACGACGGCGCTGCGCCACTGCGGCCGGTCTTGGAAGTCGTCGCGGGCTGCCGCGGGCAGCATCCGGTGGATGGCGAAGCCGAGGAGTTCGGGGTCGGCGACGTGCGAGTTCGGCAGGCGCCGGTGCAGTTCGAATGCCGTGTGGGTCTTGCCTGCGCCGAAGGCGCCGTTGATCCAGATCAGCACCCGGCCGAGTGTAGGCGGCCACGCCTTGACGGCAGCTAAGTTCAGCCAACTATACTCAGAGGATGACGCACCCCCTGCCGCCACGGCTCGCCGACCACCCCACCGTCCGCGCGGTGCGCGAACGCCCGCGCCCTCGGCCGACCCTGGTCGACGCCGACTGGCTGCGCGCGGTCTGCCTTGCCGCAGGCGCCGACGACGTGGCGTTCGCCCGCGTCGACGACCCCGCGCTGGCGTCGGAACGCGAACACGCCGAGGCCGCCCTGCCCGGCGCGCGCAGCTACGTCTCGCTGGTGGCCAAGATGAACCGGGACAACGTGCGCTCCACCGCTCGCAGCGTGGCCAATCAGGAGTTCCACCGCACGGGCGAGGTGATCAACGAAGCGGCGCACCGCATCACCCGCGCCCTGCAGGACGCCGGCCACCGGGCCCTCAACCCGTCGGCCACCTTCCCGATGGAGATGGATCGCTTCCCCGGGCGGATCTGGGTCATCGCGCACAAGCCGGTGGCGGTGGCGGCCGGGCTGGGGGTCATGGGCATCCACCGCAACGTCATCCACCCGCGGTTCGGCAATTTCATCCTGCTGGCCACGCTCGTCGTCGATGCACCGATCTCCAGTCATGGCCAACCGCTGGACTACTCGCCATGCCTGGAGTGCAAGCTGTGCGTGGCGGCCTGCCCGGTGGGAGCCATCGGCAAGGACGGTGAATTCGACTTCATGGCGTGCTCGGTGCACAACTACCGGGAGTTCATGGGCGGCTTCACCGACTGGGTACAGACCATCGCCGACAGCGACGACGCGGCCGACTTTCGTTCGCGCGTCACCGATTCGGAGAACGCGTCGATGTGGCAGAGCCTGGCGTTCAAGCCGAACTACAAGGCGGCGTACTGCCTGGCGGTGTGCCCGGCGGGGGAAGAGGTCATCGAGCCGTACCTCGACGACCGGAAGGCGTTCATGGACACCGTGTTACGGCCGCTGCAGGACAAGCGTGAGACGCTCTACGTGCTACCGGGATCGGCGGCCAAGGCGCACGCCGAGAAACGGTTCCCGCACAAGCCCACCAGGGTGGTCGACAGCGGCGTGCGCAGACCCGGCTAACCCCAGGCGTGTACGACGTTCTGCGCGGGCTCCAGCCCGTCGCGGATCAACAGCTCGGTGGCGTCGGCGCCCTGCTCGACGATGGTCGCCAGCTCGGGCCGCTCCCGGGAGCTGAAGTTCTCCAAGACGAACGACGCCCCGGACTGCCGCCCCGGCGGGCGGCCGATGCCGAGCCGCACGCGGAGGTAGTCGTTGGTGCCCAGTGCTGCGGTCACCGACCGCAACCCGTTGTGCCCGGCCGCCCCGCCACCGAACTTCAGCCGGATGCGGCCGAAGTCGATGTCGAGTTCGTCGTGCAGCACGATCACGTCGGCGGGCGGCACCGAGTAGAACTTCGCCAGCGGTCCCACGTGCCGACCCGATTCGTTCATGTACGTCCGCGGTTTGGCGACCACCACGGACCGGCCGCCGAGGTGGCCGGTGACCACCTCGGCGCCGGACTTCTTGTGCACCTTGAACCCCGAGCCGATGCGGTCGGCGAGCACGTCGGCCACCAGGAAACCGAAGTTGTGCCGGGTGGTCTCGTACTGCGGCCCGGGATTTCCCAGGCCGACCACCAGCAGGGGCTCGGCCACGGGCGACTACTCGGACTCGGCGGCCGCGGCGTCCTCGCCCTCGGCGTCGCCTTCGCCCTCGGCCTCGTCGGCGGCTTCGGCCTCGGTCTCCTCGCCGGCGCCCTCGGCCTCGAGGTCCTCGGCGGTGGGCGCGACGACGACGTTGACGACGAGCAGCTCGGGATCGGACACCAGGGTGACGCCCGACGGCAGCTCGATCTCGCCGGCGGTGATCTGGGTGCCGGCCTCGGCGCCCTCGACCGAGACGGTCAGGCCCTCGGGGATGGACAGCGCCTCGGCCTCGATCTCGATGGCCGCGGTGTCCTGGGTGACCAGCGTGCCGGGGGCGGCGTCGCCCTCGACGGCGACGGTGACCTCGACGGTGACCTTCTCGCCCTTGCGGACCACCAGCAGGTCGAGGTGGGTGACCGTGCGACGGATCGGGTGGATCTCGAGCGACTTGGTGAGCGCCAGCTGCTCCTTGCCCGCGATGTCGAGCGTCAGCACGGCGTTGGTGCCGGAGTGGCGCAGCACGGCGGCCAGGTCGCGGGCCGGCAGCTCGAGGTGCTGGGGATCGGTGCCGTGGCCGTACAGCACGGCGGGGACACGGCCTTCGCGGCGCGCGCGGCGCGAGGCGCCCTTGCCGGTCTTCTCGCGAACGGTCGCGGTGAGATTGTTGGTGCTCTGGGCCGACTTGGCCATCTGCTGCTCCTGGTGCCTGGTGCGGATCATTCGGGGCACGGCCAGGGTCAGGCGCAGCGTCGCTGCGGGTTCGTCCCGTCGATGACGGTGGTCGAGCCACCCTCGCCGTGATCGCCGTTCAGGCTAGCGCACCATCCCGGCGTCGGCGAAATCACGCGGGCGACGTCGCTGCAGGCTCGGCGCGCCGGGAACTACTTCGCGGCGACCGTGAAGCCCTTGATGATGGCCTCGATGTCCGGGCCCTGTGCCTGTGCCTCGTCGGCGAACGTGGTCACCGTCAGCTGGATGAGGTAACGCTGCCCCGGAATGCCCTCGCGCACGGGCTTGCCGGTGGCGATCACGATGCGGTTGTAGCTCTGCATGCGTTGGCCGTTGAGGTCGTAGGTGCCCTCGATCATCGCCGAGGGGAAGCCGTCGTAGTCGGCGTCGGACGTGTTGAGTTCCTTGAAGTTCTTCGACAACCGCGCGTCGCCGTCGGCGTGCTTGAGCGCCTCGCGCACGTCGAAGTCGCCGTTGAGCTTGAAGGCCAGCAGCATGGCCGTCGGATAGGTGTCGCCCTTGGCGATCATCCGCGTGCCCGGCGAGAGGTTGGTGTTGGCGTAGGGCAGCCATCCGGGCGGCGTCGGGACGTTCACCGCCAGGTCGGGCAGACCGTCGGGGGGGAGGGGTTCGCCGGTGATGCCGATGCGTTCGAGGTAGGCCGAGATGGACTCCGGCGGCTCGTCCGACGACGCAGTGGTGGTGGTGGGGGTGGTCGACCACAGCGACTGGTAGTCGGGTTGGTCTGGGCCGCAACCGGATACGGCGACGACGGCGGCAGCCGTCAGGGCCGCCCACCTCGCGTGGCGGGGCGTCACGGAGTCTCGCGCACCGCGTCGAAAGGCCGAGCCAACCGGGTGCCCTTGGACGGGTCGTGAAGGATCGTGGCCACCATGCCTGCTAGCTCCTCGCGACGAGCGCTAGGCCGAACCGTCGAACAGGCTGGTCACCGAACCGTTGTCGAACACCGCGCGGATGGTGTTGGCCACCAGCGGCGCGATGGACAGCACGGTCAACTGCGGGAACTGCTTGTCCTCGCCGATGGGCAGCGTGTTGGTGACGATGACCTCGCGGGCCCCGCAGTCGGCGAGTCGCTCGCGGGCCGGGTGGCTCAGTACGCCGTGCGTGGCGGCGATGATCACGTCGCCCGCACCGTCGGCCTTGAGCAGCTTGACCGCCCCGGCGATGGTGCCGCCGGTGTCGATCATGTCGTCGGTGAGGATGCAGGTCTTGCCCTTGACGTCACCGACGACGCGGTTGGACTTCACCTGGTTGGGCACCAGCGGGTCACGGGTCTTGTGGATGAAGGCCAGCGGCACGCCGCCGAGGGAGTCGGCCCACTTCTCGGCGACGCGCACGCGGCCCGAGTCGGGGGACACGACCACCATGTCGTGGTCGGCGTAGTTCTCGACGATGTAGCCGCACAGCAGCTTCTGGGCGCGCATGTGGTCCACCGGACCGTCGAAGAAGCCCTGGATCTGATCGGTGTGCAGGTCGACGGTGACGATGCGGTCGGCGCCTGCGGTCTTGTACAGGTCGGCGACCAGCCGCGCGGAGATGGGCTCGCGGCCGCGGTGCTTCTTGTCCTGCCGCGCGTACGGATAGAACGGCAGGATCGCGGTGATGCGCTTGGCGCTGCCGCGCTTGAGCGCGTCGATCATGATGAGCTGTTCCATCAGCCACGTGTTGAGCGGCGCGGGATGGCTCTGCAGCACGAAGGCGTCGCTGCCTCGTACCGACTCGTCGAAGCGGACGAAGATCTCGCCGTTGGCGAAGTCGCGCGCCGTCTGGGCCGTGACGGGCACGTCCAGTTCCTTGGCGACCTGCTCGGCCAACTCCGGGTGTGCGCGCCCGGAGAAGAGCATCAGGTTCTTGCGGTTGTCGGTCCAATCCGTGGCCACTGGGCTGCCTTCGCGGTCGGGGAGCGATACGGGGCAATGGTACGGAGCATTCCTGCACGCGTGTCGCCGGGTTACCAGAATCCGAACGGCAGGCATCCGATCGTCGCCGCGATCACCCGTTCTCTGGGGTCGGTTCGGGGTCGGCCCCCTCGGTCTGGGAGCGTGCGGCGGCCGCGGCGCGGGCCGACGCGCTGTCGGGCCGCTTGCGCAGCACCCAGTCCTCGATGTTGCGCTGCGGGCCTGCCGACACCGCCAGCGCGCCGGGCGGCACGTCGTCGCGGATCACGGTGCCCGCGCCGGTGTAGGCGCCGTCGCCGATGCTCACCGGCGCCACGAACATGGTGTCCGAGCCGGTGCGCACGTGCGATCCGATGGTGGTGCGGCTCTTCTGTTCGCCGTCGTAGTTCACGAACACGCTCGAGGCGCCGATGTTGGAGTGCTCGCCGATGTCGGCGTCGCCCACGTACGTCAGGTGCGGCACCTTGGTGCCGGTGCCGATCACGGTGTTCTTGGTCTCGACGAACGCACCCAGCTTGCCGTCGCGGCCCAGTTCGGTGCCCGGCCGCAGATAGGTGAACGGGCCGACGGTGGCGCCGGGGCCGATCACCGACAGCTCGCCGTGCGTCCGCACGACCGAGGCGCCGTCGCCCACCTCCATCGAGGTCAGCGTGGTGTCGGGGCCGATGCTGCAGCCGGCACCGATGACGGTGGCCCCCAGCAGCTGCGTGCCCGGGGCGATCACGGTGTCGGGGCCGATCTCGACGTCGACGTCGATCCACGTCGTGGCGGGGTCGGTCACGGTGACGCCGGCGCGCTGGTGGCGCGCGACGATGCGCCGGTTGAGTTCGCCGGCCAGCTCGGCGAGCTGCACGCGGTCGTTGATGCCTGCCACCAGCGCGCTGTCGTCGACGTGGCGGGCGCGCACCGGCCGGCCGCTCTCGCGGATCAACGCGATGGCGTCGGTGAGATACAGCTCGCCCTGGGCGTTGTCGGCCCGCAACTGGCCCAGCGCCGTGCGCAGTGCCGCGGCGTCGAACGCGTACACCCCGGAGTTGATCTCGGCGATGGCGCGGTGGGCGGCGTCGGCGTCGGCGTGTTCGACGATGGCGACGACGGCGTGCTGCGCGTCGCGCACGATGCGGCCGTAGCCGGTGGGATCGGGCAGCGTCGTGGTGAGCACCGTGGCCCCGGCACCCTCGTGCTCGGTGGTCAGCGCGGCCAGGGTGTCGCCGTCGAGCAGCGGGACGTCGGCGGTGGTCACGACGACGGTGCCCGCGAAGTCGTCGGGCAGCCCCGACAGGCCGACGCCGACGGCGTGGCCGGTGCCGAGCTGGTCTTCCTGCACGACCGTGACGGCGGTGCCGCCCGACACGCGGGCGACCTCGGCGCCGACCTGCTCGCGGCCGTGGCCCACGACCACCACGACGTGGCGTGGGGACAGCGCGGTCACGGCGTGCAGGACGTGGGCGAGCATGCTGCGGCCTGCCAGGTGATGCAGCATCTTGGGGGTCGCGGACCGCATCCGGGTGCCTGCTCCGGCAGCCAGCACGACGACGGCGACGTCGGATTGTGTGGTCACGAATCACTTCCGATCGCGGCTTGAGCCTCGCTCCGTCGCCAGGACTCGAACCTGAACTATCTGAACCAAAATCAGAGGTGCTGCCGATTACACCACGACGGACCAACGGTCGAGACTTTAGTGGATGCCGAGGGAAACGACGCCCTAGGCTGACGGCCGTGGCAGGACCCGACAAGGAGCCGCGCGCTCCTCGCGCCCGGATGACCGGCAGTGAGCGGCGCCAACAGCTCGTGGAGGTCGCGAAGTCGCTGTTCGCCGAACGCGGATACGACGGCACGTCGATCGAGGAGGTCGCGCAGCGCGCGAACGTGTCGAAACCCGTGGTGTACGAGCACTTCGGCGGCAAGGAGGGGCTCTACGCCGTGGTCGTGGACCGCGAGATGTCGGCCCTGCTGGACGGCATCACGGCGTCGTTGACCAACAACCGGTCGCGGGTGCGGGTGGAGCGGGTGGCGCTGGCGTTGCTGACCTACGTCGAGGAACACACCGACGGGTTCCGCATCCTGATCCGCGACTCGCCGGCGGCCATCACGTCGGGCACGTACGCCACCCTGCTCAACGACGCCGTCAACCAGGTGTCCTCGATCCTGGCGGGCGACTTCGCCCGGCGCGGTCTCGATCCGGATCTCGCGCCGCTGTACGCGCAGGCGCTCGTCGGCTCGGTGTCGATGACGGCGCAGTGGTGGCTCGACGTCCGCGAACCGAAGAAGGAGGTCGTCGCCGCGCACGTGGTGAACCTGGTGTGGAACGGGCTGACGCACCTCGAGCCGGATCCCGAACTGCACGACGGGTAGCGCGCTCAGCCCTGGTCGCGCAGCAGCAGGTCGGCGGTGGTCTCGCGCCGCACGATCAGGCGCGCCTGCCCGCGGCGCACCGCGACCACGGGCGGCCGACCCACGAGGTTGAACGTGGAGGCCATGCTGTGGTGGTAGGCGCCGGTGCAGGCCACGGCCAGCAGGTCCCCGGGATGCAGGTCGGCGGGCAGGTCGACGTCGTGGGCGATGACGTCGCCGGCCTCGCAGTGCCTGCCGACGACCGTCACCGGCTGCGTGGGTCCCAGGGGGTGACGGTTGGCGACGGTGACGGTGTAGCGCGCGCCGTACAGCGCGACGCGCGGGTTGTCGCTCATGCCGCCGTCGACGGCGACGAACGTGCGGCCGCCGGGCTGGTGCTTGATCGCGATGACGCGGTAGGCGGTGACGCCTGCCCGGGCGACCAGGGCGCGGCCGGGTTCGACGACGATGGCCGGCCGCGGGATGCGCTCGGCGCCGCAGGCCGCGTCCAGCGAGTCCTCGATGACGTCGTCGAGGGCGCCGAGGTTCAGTTCGGGGTCGCCCGCCACGTAGGGCACGCCGTGGCCGCCGCCGATGTTCAGCTCCGGTAGCAGCACGCCGTAACGGGTGCGCACGTCGGACATCAGGCGCACCATGCGGACGATGGCGTCGCCGTAGGGCGTGGGATCGGTGACCTGTGATCCCAGGTGGCAGTGCAGGCCGACGAGGCGCAGCATCGGCTGGTCGAGCACGCGCCGGATGGCGAGCATGGCGTGACCGTCGGCGATCGCGAACCCGAACTTCTGGTCGGTGACGCCCGTGGTGACGGCGGCGTGGCCGTGAATGTCGACGTCGGGGGTGACGCGCACCAGGACGTCGACGGGGCGGCGCAGCTGGCTGGCCAGCAGTGCGATCTCGGTGCCGCAGTCGACGACGATGCGCCCGACCCCGGCGTCGGCGGCGGTGCGCAGTTCGGCGGTGGTCTTGGCGTTGCCGTGTACCACGAGGTTGCGCGGGTCCACCCCGCCGGCCAGGGCGGCGGCCAGCTCGCCCTGGGAGCAGACGTCCAGGCCCAGGTGGTTGCGGGCCACCCAGCGCGCCACCTCGGTGGTGAGCAGTGCCTTGCCCGCGTAGGTGATGCGCACGCCCCGTAGGCGGGACCGGTAGGTCGCCACGCGATGGTCGAAGTCGGCCTCGTCGAGCACGTAGGCGGGCGTGCCGAATTCGTCGGCCAGCTCGGTCAGGGGGACACCGCCCACGCACAGCCTGCCCTCGGGGTCGACGCGCGCGGTGATCGGCCATACGGCCGGGTCGATGCGCAGGGGCGCGGCACGGTGCAGCGTGTGCAGGCTGTCGAGGAGCGTCATGTCCTCACGGTCCACCCGTGGCGACCGCCCGGCCAGGATCTTGACGATCTCTTCACGCCGCAGCGCCGGGTCCTAGCGGGTTCGATGCGCCGTGCTGCCCGGTGGGCGCACATCACGGGGTGTCCGGCACGGTGTCGGACCTCCTCCTCCTGGAGGTGTCGGACCTCCTCCTAGAATCGGAAGACGATGAACGCACCGGGGTACCACCATGTCCAGACCCCGATGGCGGGGCTCGTCGAGTCGGCACTGGCCGATCCCGGCCTGCGAGACGTCGTACGCTTCGCCGCCGACGGCGCCGCCCGAGACCTGGTGGCGCCCGCGGCGGCGCGGCTGTTCGTGGCCGCCGCGCTGGCCTCGGCGGGGCCGCTGCTGGTGGTCACCGCGACGGGCCGCGAGGCCGACGATCTGACCGCCGAACTGCGGGCCACCCTCGGCGACGCCGTCGCGATGTTCCCGTCGTGGGAGACGCTGCCGCACGAGCGGCTGTCGCCGGGGGTCGAGACGGTCGGCGCACGGGTGAAGGTGCTGCGCCGGCTGTCGCACCCCGACGACGCGCTGCTCGGCGCGCCGCTGCGGGTCGTGGTGACCACGGCGCGGTCGCTGCTGCAGCCCATGCTGCCGGACCTCGCCGAGATCGCGCCGGTGACGTTGGAGGTGGGTGCCGACGCGGACTTCGACGCCGTCGTGGCGCGGTTGGTCGACCTGGCGTACACGCGGGTCGACATGGTGGGCAAGCGTGGCGAATTCGCGGTGCGCGGCGGCATCCTCGACGTGTTCCCGCCCACCGCAGAGCATCCGGTGCGTGTCGAGTTCTGGGGTGACGAGGTCTCCGAGATGCGCATGTTCTCGGTGGCCGACCAGCGCTCGATCCCCGAGATCGACGTCACGGCGGTGGTGGCGGTGGCGTGCCGGGAGTTCCTGCTCACCGAGGACGTGCGCCGGCGCGCGGCGGCGTTGGCGGCCGACCATCCGGTCAGCAGCGAGCACGTCACCGGCACGGTCGCCGACATGCTGGCCAAGCTGGCCGAGGGCATCCCGGTCGACGGCATGGAGGCCCTGCTGCCGGTGCTGCGACCCACCGAGTTGGGGTTGCTCACCGATCACCTGCCGGCCGGCGCGCCGGTGTTGGTGTGCGATCCGGAGAAGGTGCGCACCCGTGCGGCCGACCTGATCAAGACGGGACGCGAGTTCCTCGAGGCGTCGTGGTCGGTCGCCGCCGTCGGCGGTGACGCGCCGATCGACGTCGAGCAGCTGGGCGGTTCGGGGTTCCGCGCCCTCGAGGAGGTGCGCCAGACCGCGACCGCGGGTGGGCATCCCTGGTGGACGCTCAGTCAGCTGGCCTCCGAGCAGGCCGTCGCCCTCGACGTCCGCGCCGCGCCGTCGGCCCGCGGGCAGGCGGGCGTCGAGGAGATCTTCGCGATGCTGCGCGCACACGTCGCCACCGGCGGCCTGGCCGCGGTGGTCACCCCCGGCGCGGGCACCGCACAGCGCGTCGTCGAGCAACTCGCCGAATCCGACAGTCCCGCAAGCATCTTGGAACCCGGCGCGGCACCGAGGCCGGGCGTGGTCGGCGTGCTGAAGGGGCCGCTGCACGACGGCATCGTGATGCCGGGCGCCAACCTGGTGATCGTCACCGAGAGCGATCTCACGGGCAACCGGGCCACCGCGCCGACGGGCCGCAAGCTGGCCGCCAAGCGCCGCAACGTCGTGGACCCGCTGGCGTTGGCCGCCGGGGACCTGGTGGTGCACGACCAGCACGGCATCGGCCGCTTCGTCGAGATGACCGAGCGCACGGTGGGCGGCGCGCGCCGCGAGTACCTGGTGCTGGAGTACGCGTCGAGCAAGCGCGGCGGCGGCTCGGACAAGCTCTACGTGCCGATGGACGCGCTGGATCAGCTGTCGCGCTACGTCGGCGGTGAGGCGCCGACGCTGAGCAAGCTCGGCGGCAGCGACTGGACCAACACGAAGACCAAGGCGCGCAAGGCGGTTCGCGAGATCGCCGGGGAGCTGGTGGCGCTCTACGCCAAGCGTCAGTCCGCCCCTGGGCACGCGTTCGCCCCGGACACGCCCTGGCAGGCCGAGATGGAGGACGCGTTCGGCTTCACCGAGACCGTCGACCAGCTGACCGCCATCACCGAGGTCAAGGCCGACATGGAGAAGCCGGTCCCGATGGACCGCGTCATCTGCGGCGACGTCGGCTACGGCAAGACCGAGATCGCGGTGCGCGCGGCGTTCAAGGCCGTGCAGGACGGCAAGCAGGTGGCCGTGCTGGTGCCGACGACGCTGTTGGCCGATCAGCACCTGCAGACGTTCACCGCGCGCATGGCCGGGTTCCCGGTGACGGTCAAGGGGCTGTCGCGGTTCACCGACCCCGCGGAGTCGCGCGCGGTGGTCGAGGGCATGAAGGACGGCTCCGTCGACGTGGTGATCGGCACCCACCGGCTGCTGCAGACCGGTGTGACGTGGAAGGACCTGGGCCTGGTCATCGTCGACGAGGAGCAGCGCTTCGGCGTCGAGCACAAGGAGCACATCAAGTCGATGCGCACGCACGTCGACGTGCTGACCATGAGCGCCACGCCGATCCCGCGCACCTTGGAGATGAGCCTGGCGGGCATCCGCGAGATGTCGACCATCCTCACCCCGCCCGAGGAGCGGTTCCCCGTGCTGACGTACGTGGGCCCGCACGACGACAAGCAGGTGGCCGCGGCGCTGCGCCGCGAGCTGTTGCGCGACGGGCAGGCGTTCTACATCCACAACCGGGTGCGTTCCATCGACTCCGCGGCGGCCAAGATCCGCGACCTGGTGCCGGAGGCGCGGGTGGTGGTGGCGCACGGGCAGATGCCCGAGGAGCAGCTCGAGCGCACGGTCGAGGGGTTCTGGAACCGCGAGTTCGACATCCTGGTGTGTACGACCATCGTCGAGACGGGCCTGGACATCTCGAACGCGAACACCCTGATCGTGGAGCGCGCCGACACGTTCGGGCTCTCGCAGCTGCACCAGCTGCGCGGGCGCGTGGGCCGCTCGCGCGAGCGGGGCTACGCCTACTTCCTGTACCCGCAGGACTCGCCGCTGACGGAGACGGCGTATGACCGGCTTGCCACCATCGCGCAGAACAACGAGTTGGGCGCGGGCATGGCGGTGGCCATGAAGGATCTCGAGATCCGCGGTGCGGGAAACGTGTTGGGCGCCGAGCAGTCCGGGCACGTGGCCGGCGTCGGGTTCGACCTCTACGTGCGGTTGGTCGGGGAGGCGGTCGAGGCCTTCCGGGCCGCCGTCGACGGCAAGACCGTGGCGACGCCGCAGGAGACCAAGGACGTCCGCATCGACCTGCCCATCGACGCGAACCTGCCGCCGGACTACATCAGCAGCGACCGGTTGCGGCTGGAGGGGTACCGGCGCCTGGCGGCGGCGTCCGACGACGCGTCGATCCTGGCGGTGGTGGACGAGCTGATCGACCGCTACGGCCCGCTGCCCGAGCCCGCGCAGCGGTTGGCCGCGGTAGCTCGGCTGCGGTTGCTGTGCCGGGAGTACGGCGTCACCGACGTCGGCGCGATCTCGGATTCGACGGTGAAGATCTCGCCGTTGACGCTGGCGGATTCGCAGCAGCTGCGGTTGAAGCGGATGTATCCCAGTGCCGCGTATCGGGCGACGACGTCGACCATCTCCATGCCGATCCCGCGCGCCGGGTCGGGCATCGGGGCGCCGCGCATCCGCGACCTGGAGTTGGCGGGTGCGGTCGCCGGATTGCTGCTCGCACTGGATGGCCGCGCGCAGACCGAAGTTGATATAACCGATTTCGAGCGGTGGCGTAGTGCGGCGGGGCGCGCGTCCGCCGAGGGCAGCGCCAAGTAGAGGAACGTGATGTGACGGTCGTGTTGGTCGACCCGCGACGGCCGGCGATGGTGCCGGTCGAGGCCGTGGCCCTGCTGGCCGGGGACGTGCAGTACACCGAGGAGATGCCCATCCGGGTGCCGTGGTCGCTGCCGTCGGCGCGGCCCGCCTACGACGGCGCGGACGCGCCGGTGCTGCTGTCGTCGGATCCGGAGCACCCGACGGTCAGGGCACGGCTCGCGGCGGGGGAGACGCTGATCGCCGCCCCGGCGCCCGCGCCGGGGGAACGGCTCGTCGACGCCGTGGCCACCATGGACACGCTGCGCACGTCCGGTCCGTGGGAGAGCGAGCAGACCCACGAGTCGCTGCGCCGCTACCTGCTGGAGGAGACCTACGAGCTGTTCGACGCGGTGCGCAACGGCAACGCCGAGGAACTGCGCGGCGAGTTGGGTGACGTGCTGCTGCAGGTGCTGTTCCATGCGCGCATCGCGCAAGAGGCGCCCGAGGGAGCCTTCGACATCGACGACGTCGCCGATGCGTTGGTGCGCAAGCTGGCCAACCGGGTGCCCGCGGTGTTGGCGGGGGAGTCGATCTCGCTGGAGGATCAGCTGGCGCAGTGGGAGCAGCGCAAGGCGCAGGAGAAGCAGCGCAAGGCTCGGGAGGGTCGGGTGTCGGCGATGGACGACGTGCCCACCGGACAGCCGGCGTTGGCGTTGACCCAGAAGGTGTACGAGCGGGTGGTGGCCGCGGGCATGCCCGCGGACCTGATTCCGGACGGCATCGTGTCGATCGGTCTGACCGGTGACGGGGACGCCGAGAACGCCTTGCGGACGGCCACCCTGGACTTCATGGACGCGGTGCGGCGCACCGAGGAGGCGGTGGCGGCGGCGCGCCGTGGCGCCGATGCCCCCTCGGAGTTGGACGTGGCGGCGCCGGGTGCCATCACCGAGGACGAGTGGCGGGAGCACTGGCCGCTGCGGCCGTGACCGATGATGCCCGTCCCGGTCGCCTGGCCTTTGCGATGCCACGGACGGTCAACGCGGCCAACACGATCAGCAGGAACGGGCCGTAGTACTGCGGGTAGCTGATGCCGCGGCGCCAGTAGGCGACGAAGAACGTCAACCAGATGACGTAGCTGCCGGTGAGGTGCAGGCGCTTCCACGTGGCGTAGCGCATCCGGTGGGCGACGCCGTCGAACGACGTGACGGTCATGGCGATGAGGAACGCGTAGCCGATGGCGTCCAGGACGTACACGCCGTGCGGGGTGTGGTCGACGCCCGTCTCGAAGCGCGGCTGATCGATCACCACGGTGGCGACGATGCAGACGGCGTGCACTACGTGCGAGCCGAAGAACGCGACACCGAGATAGCGCCGGTTGCGGCGGACCCATGCCGTGAAGGGCCCAGGCCACAGCTGGTACAGCGACGACGCGGTGAAGGCGAGGAGGAACAGCACGGCCGACGTGCGCGCGGTGATGCGGATGCCGAGGTTGGCGCCATCTGCGCCGCCGACCCAGATGGCCGCGACGGCGGTGACGAGGGCGATCAGGGTGACGAGCAGCCAGGTCAGCCGCCAACCGGACGTCATGGCGTGGGTGAGCGAGGTGGGCCGGGTGGTCATGGCAGTCATTCGACCAGCGTCCGGTCATCGCGTCCAACGAACGTTTGTGATGCCGAAGATCGCTGATGGAGATGACTAGGCGAGCAGTCGATCACCCAGGTAGCGGTCGGGTCCGCTCACGCCGGGCAGCATGAAGAAGAAGCCGCCGCCGACGGGCTGCACGTACTCCTCGAGTGGTTCGCCCTTCAGCCGGGCCTGCACGGCCAGGAAGCCCTTCTCCAGCGAGCGCTGATAGGCGACGAACGCCAGCCCCTGATCGAGGCGGCCGGCGCCGTCGAAGCCCCGTGAGTAGTTGAATCCCCTACGCAATATCAGGTTTTCGTCGGTCTCCGGGGTACGCGGGTTCGCCAGCCGGATGTGGGCGTCGAGCTTGATGCGCTTGCCGTCGGGGTCGGACGCGTAGTCGGGGTCGGTGAACTCGCCCTGCAGTCCCAGCGGCGCGCCGGTCAGCTTGTTGCGGCCGAACAGGTTCTCCTGCTCCACCAGTTGGGTGCGATCCCAGAACTCGACGAACATCCGGATGATCCGAATGGCCTGGTAGGAGCCTCCGACGGTCCAGGCGGGCTCGTCGTCGTCGGCGCCGACCCAGACGTGGCGGTCCATCAGGGCGCCGTCGCCGACGTCGAGGTTGGCGGTTCCGTCCTTGAAGCCCAGCAGGTTTCGGGGCGTCGACGCCCCGGAGGCGGTGCCCGCCCCGATGCCGCGGGCGTAGCCGTCGATCATCCAGTTCAACGTGAGATCGCTGCGCGTGCGGCGCATCAGCTGCCGCAGCGCGAACTGCACGGTGTCGTTGTGGCCTGCCTCGACGATGATCGAGAGGTCGCCGTGGGAGAGCTTGGGGTCCAGGCGGTCGTTGGCCAGGAACGGCATCGTGACCAGATCCTTGGGCCTGCGGTCGGCGAGCCCGAAGCGGCCGTCGAACAACGACGCTCCGACGCCGACCACGATCGACAGGTTGTCCGGCGGCGGCTGATCGCCGAGGATCCCGGAGTCGACGGGCGGGAACTGGGGGTCGCGCGCCTCCGGGGGCGTGCCCGCCATCAGCCCGCGGATCTCCTCGGTGAGTTCGATCAGCGTGTCCTGCAGCCCGGAACGGTCGCGCGACTGCACGTTGAACGACGCGACGAGTCCCTGCTCGGGGATGGGCAGGGCGGTGATGCCCGTCTGGTGTGCGCCCTCGAAGGGGACGAACGCCGGCGCCGGCGGCGCGGCGGCGCCGCCACCCGAGGCGTGGGTGAGCGCGACGGTGGCGCCGGCGCCCACGGCGGCGCCGGCGCCGGCGGTCAGCGCCCCCGTGACGAATCCTCGTCGCGAAAGGCCCTGCCGCCGAGGCTTTTCCGTCACTTGAGGCCCAGCACTCCCGACACCTGCGACAGGTTCTCCGACAGGCCGGCGAGCTGGCTCTTGAGGTTGTCGACCACCTCGGGGGTCACGGTGACCTCGGGGCAGCGCGGCGACGGGTACGGGTCGTTGGCGGTGCAGTACAGCACCCAGCCCTCGCCGCGGCGCAGCGGGCGCATGGTGTCGAACAGTCCGTTCAGGCCGGCCTCGATCGTGCCGAGCAGCGCCGGGTCGGCCTTCGCCAGCGCGGGGTTGAGCTTCGCGATCGCGTCGCGTGAGCCCTGCAGGTTGGCGTCGAAGTCCCACAGGTCGGTCTTGGAGTAGCGCTCCTCCTCGCCGGTGATCTTGCCCTGCGACACCTCCTCGATCAGTTCGGCCGCGCCGTTGGCCACGTTGATCGGCTTGACGTCGACGTTCGGCAGTTCCTTGACCAACCCGGCGATGTCGGCGTCGAGCTTGTCGGCGAACGGTGCGCCGCCCTCGGTGGTGTTCTTCTCGAACAGCAGGTACTCCAGCCGGTGCCAGCCGGTGAAGGCCGGGTCGTCGACGCCGGCGAAGTCGTCGACGCGCGAGTCGACCTTGGCGTCGACGTCGGGGATCAGTTCGGCGATGGGCTCGATGCGCTCCCACGGCATGCGCGACGGGGCGTAGGCGTCCTGGGCCGCCTGCAGGTCGTTGGCGCGCACGGCGTCGGTGAGCTTCTTGACCGCGGTGACGAGTTCGTCGGCCTGCGCGATGGCGTAGGCCTTGTACTCCTGCGCGGCCGTGGCGGTCTCGGTGGTGGTGTCGACGGCGGGCGCCGCCGCCGAGGAGGAGGCCGCGCTGCTGCTGCTGCCGGTGCTGCTCGCGTCGCCGCCGGACCCGCCGCCCGAGCAGGCGGACAGAACGAGGGCGGTGGCCACGAGTGGGACGGGCAGCGCAAGGTGCAGCTTCATGGAGCCTCCTGTGAGTCGACGCGGTGACGATACATCGTGGAACCTGCAAAGGGTAGGCAGCCCTAAATTCGACGGTCCCGCTGCTGGTCGGGGTGTCGGCGGCACCGCGGTGTGCTGCACGTTCGACGCGGCGCGGCGGTCCACCGGCACGCCGACGGGGCCCGGTCGGTCGATCACGGCACAATGGAGCAGATCGGTCGGGGAACGAAACCGGTCGGGGGGACGGGTCAGCCCCGAATGGGCCCGGGAACGTCCGTTCGGGTCGGTTGCGAGGGAGTGCGGTGTCGCCAGTGCGTGTGGGGCGGGCGATCGCGGTCGTCATCGCAGCGGCCCTGCTGCTGGCCTCGTCGTGTTCCTTCCACACCGGCACCCCGATTCCCGAGGGCGTGCCGCCGCCGGCGGGTGATCCGGTGCCGCCCGTCGACACCCTGGCCCAGGGCAGACCAGCCGACGCGCTGCACGAGTGGGCTGCCGAACGGGCTCCCGCGCTCGGCATCCCGGTGACCGCGCTCGAGGCGTACGCGTACGCCGCCCGCGTCGCCGACGTCGTCAACCCCAAGTGCCAGCTGCGGTGGACGACGCTGGCGGGCATCGGGATGGTCGAGAGTCATCACGGCACCTACCGCGGGGCCACCATCGCTCCCAACGGCGACGTCACCCCACCCATCCGGGGCGTCCCGCTGGACGGGTCGATGGGCAACATGGAGATTCCCGACACCGACGGCGGCAAGCTGGACGGGGATCCGACGTTGGACCGCGCCATGGGCCCCATGCAGTTCATCCCGCAGACGTGGAAGCTGTACGCCGTCGACGCCAACAACGACGGCATCATCAGCCCCGACAACATCGACGACGCCGCGCTCTCGGCGGCCGGTTACCTGTGCTGGACGGGCAAGGACCTCTCGACGCCGCAGGGCTGGATGCGTGCCCTGCGGGCCTACAACCTGTCCGATCAGTACGCCCGCACCGTGCGGGACTGGGCGACGGCGTATGCCGAGGGTCACCCGCTCTGATCCGGTGGCGCGGTGCCGGTGGGGGTGCCGGTGGCGACGTCGCGGACCAGTGCCAGCGCCTCGGTCAGGTCGGTCGTCTCGGGCGTCGCGAGCGCCAGTCGCAGGGCGTTGGGCGCGTGCGGGGTGAACGCGAACGCATCGGCGGTGGAGACCAGCACGCCGCGGCGGGCCAGCCGAGCGGCCACGATGTCGGCGCGCGCCTCGTCGGGCAGCACGAGCCAACCCCACGGCGCGTCCGGGTGCCCGCGGTAGTCGAGGCCCGCCAGTGCCGTCCGCGCCAGCCGCTGGCGGGACCTGGCGTCGTCGCGCCGCAGGGTCTCCGCCCGGGTCACCGTCCCGTCGCGGATCCAGCGGGCGGCCAGCGTGGTCGCGAGCGTGGCCGCACTCCAGCTGGTGGCGCGCAGCAGCCGCGTCAGCGCCGGCCGTAGCGCGGGCGGTGCGATCAGGAAGCCCACCCGCAGGCCCGAACCGACGCTCTTGGACAGGCTCGCGACGTAGACCGTGCGCTCGGGCGCCCGGGACTGCAGAGGCGCCGGGGCGTCGGGGTGCAGGAACGCGTAGGTGGCGTCCTCGACCACCACGAGGTCGTGTCGGCGGGCGATGGCGGTGAGCCGGTCCCTGGCCTGGTCGTCGAGCACCCATCCCAGCGGGTTGTGCAGGGTGGGAACCGCATAGACGGCCGTCACCCGGCGACTGCGGCACAGCCGGTCCAGCGCGTCGAGGTCGGTGCCGTCGGCGGCCACGGGCAGCGCGGCCACCTCGACGCGCCGGGCCGACGCCGACAGTCGCAGCCCGGGGTAGGTGAGCGCGTCGGCGGCGACGACGGCGTCGCCGGCGTTCGGGCCGGCGAGGGCGCCCAGGGTGGCGTCGAGCCCGTGCTGCGCACCGCTGGTCACCAGCACCGCGTCGGGTGCCACGTCGATCCCGCGATCGAGGGCGTGGGTGGCCATGGCGGCCCGGCAGCGGCGGTCGCCCCCGGGCGGCTGTTGGCGCAGCAGCGCGCCCACGTCACCGTCGGCGGCGAGGTCGCGCAACGCGGTGCGCAGGCTCGCGGCCTGGTCGCCGCCGTGGGGCTGATTGAACGAGAGGTCGGCGACGCGGCCGTGGCGAGGGACGCGGCGCGGCTCCAGCCCGGCGAAGCCGGTGCGGTCGCGGACGAACGTGCCGCGCCCGGGCTCGCCCACCACCAGCCCCGCGGCGATGAGGGCGCGATAGACCTTGGTGGCGGTGGCCAGCGCGACACCGTGCTCGTCGGCGAGCGCGCGGTGCGTCGGTAGCCGGGTGCCGGCCTCGAGCGTGCCCCGTTCGATCCGATCGGCCAGCAGGTCGGCGATCTGTCGATACCGCTGCGCCATGGGCCCACTGTAGTTAGGACAATTCCTTGATTGCATCATGCGCGCTTCCTAGCGTCTGCACGGTGACCGAGACACCGCAGCGACGTGCCGTCCTGGATCAGCTCGAGCGCCTGCTCGCCGGGCACGCCGGGCCCGGCGATGCGCCCATGCGCTACCCGACGGCCATCTCCCAGACGCTGGGTTTCGATCTCGTGGCCGTCGGCCCGGCGACGGCGACCGTGCGCGTCGCGGTGACGGTGGCGCGACACGCCAACCAGCAGGGCACCATCCACGGCGGTTTCCTCACCGAACTGGCCGACGCCGCCATCGGGACGGCGCACTCGACGCTGATGCAGCCCGGGGAGTCGTTCACCAGCGTCGACCTGCGGGCGACGTTCCTGCGGCCGGTGTGGGACGACGTGCTGGTGGCGACGGCCCGCGCGACGCACTCGGGACGGACCATCAGCCACTACGGCTGTGAGGTGGTGCGAGCAGACGGCAAGGTCGCCGCGACGGTGAGCAGCACGGTGCTGACGCTGCGGGGCGCGGACGCGCGGGGCAGATGACGGTGCTGTCGGCGTCGCCCGACGCGGCGGCCAGGGTGATCTTCTAGGCTGAGTGCGCAATCCTTCGAGCCGCACGAAAGGCGGAGCCGCCAGTGTCCATGATCGAGCAGGTCGGAGCACGCGAAATCCTCGACTCCCGTGGCAACCCCACGGTCGAGGTCGAGATCGCGCTCAGTGACGGGACGTTCGCCAGGGCCGCCGTGCCGTCGGGTGCGTCCACCGGTGAGCACGAGGCCGTCGAGTTGCGCGACGGCGGCGACCGCTACGGCGGCAAGGGCGTGGAGAAGGCCGTGAACGCCGTGCTCGACGAGATCGCGCCCGCGGTCATCGGGCAGAGCGCCGACGATCAGCGCATCATCGACCAGGCGCTGCTGGACCTCGACGGCACGCCGGACAAGTCGCGGCTGGGTGCCAACGCGATCCTCGGCGTCTCGCTGGCGGTGGCCAAGGCCGCGGCCGAGAGCGCGGGTCTGCCGCTGTTCCGCTACGTGGGCGGGCCCAACGCGCACCTGCTGCCGGTGCCCATGATGAACATCCTCAACGGTGGCGCGCACGCCGACACCGGCGTCGACGTCCAGGAGTTCATGGTCGCCCCCATCGGCGCGCCGTCGTTCAAGGAGTCGCTGCGCTGGGGTGCCGAGGTGTACCACTCGCTGAAGTCGGTGCTCAAGAAGCAGGGGCTGGCCACGGGCCTCGGCGACGAGGGCGGTTTCGCCCCCGACGTCGCGGGCACCAAGGCCGCGCTCGACCTGATCGGCACCGCCATCGAGGCCACCGGCCTCAAGCTGGGCAGTGACGTGGCGCTGGCACTCGACGTCGCGGCCACCGAGTTCTACACGCAGGGCACGGGTTACGCGTTCGAGAAGCAGAACCGCACCGCCGAGCAGATGGCGGACTTCTACGCCGAACTGATCGACGGCTATGCGCTGGTGTCCATCGAGGATCCGCTGTCCGAGGACGACTGGGACGGCTGGGTCGCGCTGACGTCGGCCATCGGCGACCGGGTGCAGCTGGTGGGCGACGACCTGTTCGTCACCAATCCCGAGCGGCTCGAGGAGGGCATCGAGAAGGGTGCCGCCAACGCGCTGCTGGTGAAGGTGAACCAGATCGGCACGCTCACCGAGACGCTCGACGCCGTGACGCTGGCACACAACAGCGGCTACAAGACCATGATGAGCCACCGGTCGGGTGAGACCGAGGACACCACGATCGCCGACCTCGCCGTGGCCGTCGGCAGCGGCCAGATCAAGACGGGCGCCCCGGCCCGCAGCGAGCGGGTGGCGAAGTACAACCAGCTGCTGCGCATCGAGGAAATCCTCGGCGACGCCGCACGCTACGCCGGTGACCTCGCGTTCCCGCGTTTCGTGCTGGAGAGCAAGTAGCTTTCGCCCATGCCCGACGCCAAACGGCCCGATCCGAGGCGGCGCTCTCCGGCGTCGCGTCCGGGGAAGGCCGGCAAGTCCGGTGAGGCGGCGCGGGGCAGACCCCGCGGCGCCTCACCGGTGCGTCGGGAACCGCGGCCGGTGTTGCCGCGCGTCGGCGAGCCCGAGGAGGTCGAGGACACCGGCTCGCAGGAACGGTCGGTCCTGGAGCCGGTGCGCCGGGCCATGGCCGACGCCGCGGAGCGGCAGTCCGAGCAGCGCCTCGGTTCGGCGGCGCGGCGGGCCGCCATCCTGGCCGCGGTGATCTGCGTGCTGACGCTCACCATCGCCGGGCCCGTCCGCACGTACTTCTCGCAGCGTGCCGAGATGCGGCAACTCAAGGAGGTCGAGTCTCAATTGCGTTCGCAGATCGCCGATCTGGAACAGCAGAAGATCAAGCTCGCCGATCCCGTGTTCATCGCGGCGCAGGCCAGGGAGCGGCTGGGCTTCGTGATGCCCGGCGACATTCCGTATCAGGTGCAGTTGCCCGCACCGGTGGCCCCGGACGCCGCGCCCGAGGAGACGCCGGCCGCGGGCGCAGGAGGGGCCGGGCCCTGGTACACGTCGCTGTGGCACACCATCGCCGACGCACCGCACGGTCCGCCGGCGCCGGTCGCGCCCCCGCCGCCGCCCGCGCCCGCTCCCGTCCCGCCGCCGGGTCCGGTTCCCGGTGGTTGATCCGGGCGATCTGGAGGCGGTGGCGAATCAGCTCGGCCGCGAGCCGCGCGGCGTGCTGGAGATTGCCTACCGCTGTCCGAATGGTGAACCGGCCGTTGTGAAGACGGCGCCGCGCCTGCCCGACGGCACGCCGTTTCCGACGTTGTTCTACCTGACGCATCCGGTGTTGACGGCGGCCGCGAGTCGGCTGGAGTCGTCGGGGTTGATGCGCGAGATGACCGAGCGGCTGGCGGCGGATCCGGAGTTGGCGGCGGCCTATCGCCGCGCCCACGAGTCCTACCTGGCCGAACGGGACGCCATCGAGTCACTGGGTACCACGTTCTCCGGCGGTGGCATGCCCGACCGGGTGAAGTGCCTGCACGTGGTGATGGCGCATTCGTTGGCGAAGGGCAAGGGCGTCAACCCGTTCGGTGACGAGGCGCTGGCCATCCTGGCGGTCGAACCGGCGATGGCCGGACTACTGGAAAGAGAGACCTGGACGTCATGAGAGTCGCTGCGGTCGACTGTGGCACCAACTCCATTCGCCTGCTGATCGCCGACGCACACGACGGCGTGCTGCGTGACGTCCATCGCGAGATGCGGATCGTGCGGCTCGGCGAAGGCGTCGACGCCACCGGCGAATTCGCGCCAGCGGCGCTGCATCGGACGCGGGCGGCGCTGGTCGACTACGCGGATCTGATGCGCACGCACGGCGTCGAGAAGGTGCGCATGGTGGCGACGTCGGCGGCGCGCGACGTGAGCAACCGGTCGGAGTTCTTCGCGATGACGTCCGAGGTGCTGGGTTCGGTGGTCACCGGGGCGGTGGCGGAGGTCATCACGGGCACCGAGGAGGCGGCGCTGTCCTTCCGAGGCGCGGTGGGCGAACTCGATTCCGCCGCAGCGCCATTCGTGGTCGTGGATCTCGGCGGCGGATCCACCGAGGTGGTGGTCGGTGGTGCCGACGGCGTGACGGCCAGCTTCTCGGCGGACATCGGCTGCGTGCGCCTGCGGGAGCGCTGCCTGCATTCGGATCCGCCCACCGAGGCCGAGATCGCCCACGCTCGGGCCGTCGCCCGGGAGGGTCTGCGGCAGGCGTTGCGGGTGGTGCCGGTGGAGGGGGCCAAGACGTGGGTCGGCGTGGCGGGCACCATGACGACGTTGGCGGCGTTGGCGGCGGGTCTGACGACCTATGACCCGGAGGCCATCCACCTCTCGCGCGTCGGCTTCGACGACCTGCTGCGCGTGTGCGGCGATCTGATCGCGATGACCTATCGGCAGCGTGCGGCGCTGGGACCGATGCACGAGGGCCGCATCGACGTGATCGGCGGCGGCGCGCTGATCGTCGAGGAACTGGCGCGTGAGCTGCGCAGCCGGGCGGGTATCACCGAGCTCGTGGTCAGCGAGCACGACATCCTGGACGGGATCGCCCTCTCGGTGGTCTAGACCGTCGCGGACGTCCCCGGCAACGTCGGAGGCGACGGATCGCCCTTCGTCATGGCATCGCCGAACTGCCCCGACCGGGCGGTTCGCGCGCGAGTCATGGCAGCTGCTGCAACTTTCGGCGCAATCGCGGTATTTGCTGGCGCAAACGGACCCGGCCCCCTAGCATTCCTGACGCCCGGTTTCTGTCTCGGGCGTCAATTTCTGCTGGGTGACCGAGGGGGAGTCATGGCGACGACGTACGAGCTGGGCGGAGCGCGGCCGGGGAGCCAGGGGCGTGGCAAGCACCGCCGCGCCGAGAACTTCGAAGTCCGTCGCTGGTTGACGCTTGGCGCCGCCTCGGCCGGTGTCGGTGCGCTGCTCGTGCTGGGACCGCAGGCCGGTCTGGCCGCGGCCGACGACGGTGGTTCGTCGTCGGCCAGTTCGGGCGCGTCGTCGGACGCCGGAGGTTCCGGTTCCAACGCGGGGTCGGGGTCGAACTCGGGATCCAGCTCGGCCGGCCCCAAGAAGGCCGACGCGCCGAAGACCAGCGTGTCCGGGGGTGTCAAGGGCGCCGCGGGCGGCAAGAGTGCGAGCGGCGCCGCCAAGTCGTCGGCCACCAAGGACGCGGGTGACTCCAAGGACGCCAAGGATTCCTCGAAGACCAAGACCACGAAGGGCCCCGACGCGAAGGGCTCCGACGCCAAGGACTCCGACGCGAAGGACTCCGACGCCAAGGGCGGTAAGAACGCCAACACCAAGGGCTCCGACGGCAAGAGCGCAGAAACCCCGAAGTCCGACACCCCGGACACCTCGACGAAGACCACCGACACCACGGAGGCGTCCAGCACGCACGAGTCGGCGACCACCGACTCCCCGGCCGCCAAGGTGGCCGCGCGGACCGCGGCGGTCGCCACCGGGTCGGCGCCGCAGGCATCCTCGCTGCCCGACACCGAATCGGCAGCCGTTGCCGCGACCAGCCTGCCGCAGGCGAACGTCGTTGCGGCGGCAGCGGTCCCGTCGCCGCAGGCGGCGCTGGCGGTCATCCCGGGTCTGCCCCCGTTCTACCTGCCGACGTTGGAAGACCTCGTCGCGTTCTTCATCGGCAACGGCACCGCGGCCCGGCCCAACGGCGGCATCCTCTGGGGCGCCGGCTATTCCTGGACTGCCGACACGTGCGCGACCATCTGCACCGGCGGCAACGGTGGCCTGTTCGGCGGCGGTGGCGGCAACGGCTGGGGCGGCGGCAACGGCGGCAACGCCGGGTTGTTCGGCAACGGCGGCAACGGCGGCGCCGGGCTGGCCGGGATCAACGGCGGCAACGGCGGTAACGGCGGCAGCGGCGGCATGATCTACGGCAACGGTGGATTCGGCGGGGTCGGCGTGGAGACCATGCTCGGTTCCACCGGTGGCAGCGGCGGTTCCGCCGGGCTGTTCGGCAACGGCGGTAACGGCGCCACGGGTGGCGTGTCGCGCGGAGACGCGGCCGGAGGCGCCGGAGGTCGCGGCGGCAACGGCGGCATGCTGTTCGGCAATGCCGGCAACGGCGGCAGCGGCGGTGCCGCCATCCAGAGCGGCCAGACCGGCGGCGCGGGCGGCAACGGCGGCGACACCGGTCTACTGGCCTGGTGGGGCTCCGCGGGCGCCGGCGGGCAGGGCGGCAACGCCAGCTTCGGCGGGCGCGGTGGTGACGGCGGCAGCGGCGGCATGTTGTCGCTCTACGCCATCGGTGGCGCCGGTGGTGCGGGCGGCGACAGCCCCGAGAAGGGCGCGTCCGTCAACCAGGGCGGCAACGGCGGCACCGGCGGTCGCGGCGGCCTGTGGTCGGGCAACGGCGGTGCGGGTGGCGTCGGCGGTCAAGGCGGCGGCGACGGAGGCAGTGGCGGCAGCGTCGGCATGTTCTCGCTCCTCGGCCGCGGTGGCGACGGCGGCAACGGCGGCCAGGGCTCGGCCGGGCTTCCCGGCGCGAACGGCACGCAGAACGCCATCGACGCAGGCGACGGCGGTGCGGGCTCCGCAGGCGGCTCCGGCGGCAACGGTGGCCAGGGCAGCTGGATCATCGGCGCCGGCGGCAACGGTGGCAGCGGTGGTGCCGGCGGCAAGGGCGGCAAGGGCGGCCAGGGCTACCAGGGTGCCGACGTCACGTCGGCGACCGGGGGTGACGCCGGCCGGGGCGGCAACGGCGGCAACGGTGGCATCGGCGGCGCCGCAGGCGCATCGGGCGGTGCCGCAGGAGGCGGCCGCTTCCTGTTCATCTCGTCCACGGCCGGCATCGCCGGCGGCAACGGCGCCGGCGGGGCCGGCGGCGCCGGGGGCAACGGCGGCACGGGCGGCTACACCGAGGATCCGAACGGGTCCGCAGGGGTCGGCGGCAACGGCGGCAACGGCGGCGCGGGAGCCGCGGGTGGTGCTGTCGCCGTGGGGGATTCGGCGATGGGCGGCGGTGACGGCGGCGCGGGTGGCACCGGCGGCGACGGGGGCAACGGCGGCACCCTCAACGAGGGCGGCGCGGGTGGCCTGGGTGGTTCCGGTGGCGCCGGCGGTGCAGGCGGAGACCACACCGGTTCCGGTACCGGCGGTGACGGCGGCAACGGCGGTGCCGGCGCTGCGGGCGGTTCCGGTGGCAACGGGACCACCGCGGGCGTCGGCGGCAACGGCGGCAACGGTGGCAACGGCGGCGTCCCGGGCGCGGGCAGCGAGGCCGGCGGCAAGGGCGGCCTCGGCGGCACGTTCGGCAGCGGTGGGGGCGGCGGCGAGAACGCGGACAAGACCCAGGCCGCCGACGGCGCCAACGGCACGTCGGGGACCACCCCGGCCGTGGCGAACGCGAATGCCGCGGTGCTCGCGGCCTTCACCCCGGCCGAAGTGCAGGCGGCGGTCGCCAATCCGCTGGCGGCCATCCAGGCCTTCCTGGCGTCGCCGTTCGCCGGAATCCAGGCGTTCTTCGACGACCTCGGCAGGCAGGTGTCCTACGTCCTGTTCAACCGGGCCCCGTCGATCTCGCCGGACCAGGGCGGTCAGGGGGGCGCGGGCGAACTGGTCATCGAGCTGAACGGTACGGGCAACACGTCGTTCGACCCGTCCTACACCATCGTCTCGGGGCCGAAGTACGGCACGTTGACCCCCGGTGAGACGCCCGGCACCTACACCTACACGCCCACCAATCAGGCGTTGGCGGACATGGGTGTCACCGACTACGTGACGGTCAGGGTCGACAACGGTGCGGCGGCGGCCCTGCCGGGAATCGCGGGTGTCGTTCAGGGCTGGCTGCACTCGATGGCGATCATGATGGGCCTGGCCCAACCCGACGTCATTCAGCAGCAGGTCAAGATCGATGTCAAGGGCAGCGGCCAGATCGGCAACGCTCAGGCGGCGACCGCGTACTGGACCAACCAGAGCTACGACAACTGTGTGTTGCAGGCGGTCTCGATGGCCGTCGCGCAGGCGACCAACACGACGCCGCGCAGCGAGCAGGACATGGTCGACCTGGCCAAGGCGACCGACAGCGTCACGACTCCCGGCACCAAGATGTATCTCGGGGAGAACATCTCGGACGGCGTCTCGGATGGCGACGCGCTGGCCCTGATGAACGAGCACCTGGGCGTCAAGGCGGTGCAATACAACTACGGCACGGCCGTTCCCGGAGGGACGCGGATCGTGACGGCCGCGGACGGTCAGCAGGCGCTCAACGACCTGATGGCATCGATGGCGCTGGGCAAGTCCGTCATCGTCGGATACGCCACCGCCATCGTGTGGACCTCGGTGTTCGGAGACCCCATCAGCCCCGACGATCCGCTCTGGTCCTCCGACCACGCCGCCGTGGTCACGCAGGTCGACCTCAAGAACGGGCTCGTCTACGTCAACGACAGCTCGGCGGGCCCGGCGGGTCAGCAGGCGGGGCGCGCCATGAAGATCACGCTCGGCGCCTTCATGTCGGGCTGGCAGGGCGGCAGCTACGGTTTCACGACCGTCGAGGCGCTGCCCACCTCCTGAGCGTGCGAGATGGCAACGGCCGCCGTGATCTTCACGGCGGCCGTTGTCGTGCGGAGCGACTACTTGGGCTTGCAGTTGGGCGGGTTGCCGCAGTGGTGTCCGTTGTCGCACGCGCTGCAGTGACAGGTACAGCCTCGAGTGGCGGGCATGGCGACCAACTCCTTCACGTATCAGGACATGACTACGTCACGATATGCCCGCTCGCGTCGGCCGTGAACCCTCTTGCGGGTCACCCTTGCAGGACGTCGCGCAACCGGTCGAGCACCGTGGGGTCCTCGATGGTCGAGGGCACGGGTTCGGGGCGGCCGTCGGCCAGCCCGCGCATGGTCTTTCGCAGGATCTTCCCAGAACGGGTCTTGGGGAGCGCCGCCACGACGTCGACGCGCTTGAGACTGGCGACGGCGCCGATGCGGTCGCGGACCGCGGCCACCAACTCCTCGGCGAGACCGTCGGCCGATGCGCCGGACTTGAGCACGACGAAGCCGCGGGGCACCTGACCCTTGATCTCGTCGGCGACGCCGATCACCGCGCACTCGGCGACCGCGGGATGGTCGGCCAGGACGGCTTCGATGGCACCGGTCGAAAGGCGATGTCCGGCAACGTTGATGACGTCGTCGGTGCGGCCCATCACGAACAGGTGGCCGTCGTCGTCGAGGTAGCCGCCGTCGCCGGTCAGGTAATGGCCGGGGAACGCCGACAGATAGGAGGCGACGTAGCGGTCGTCGTCACCCCACAGGGTCGGCAGGGTCCCCGGTGGCAGCGGCAGGCGCACGCAGATGGCGCCCTCCTCGCCGGCGTCGGCCTCGCTGCCGTCGGGCCGCAGGATGCGGACGTCGAACCCCGGCATGGGCACGGTCGCCGAGCCGGGCTTGACCGGCAGCGTCTCGATGCCCACGGGGTTGGCGGCGATGGACCAGCCCGTCTCGGTCTGCCACCAGTGGTCGATCACGGGGATGCCGAGTCGATCTGCGGCCCAGTGGTACGTCCCCGGGTCCAGGCGCTCGCCCGCCTGGAACAGGTACCGCAGCCGCGACAGGTCGTAACGTCGCACGTGGGTGCCCTCGGGGTCCTCCTTCTTGATGGCGCGGATGGCGGTGGGCGCGGTGAACAGCGTCTTGACGCCGTGCTCGGCGGCCACCCGCCAGAACGCGCCCGCGTCGGGGGAGCCCACCGGCTTGCCTTCGTAGAGCACGGTCGTCGCCCCGAGCAGCAGGGGTCCGTAGACGATGTAGGAGTGGCCCACCACCCAGCCGACATCCGATGCGGCCCAATAGACGTCGCCGGGTTCGGTGTCGTAGACGTGGCGCATGGTCCACAGCAGGGCCACGGCATGTCCGCCGTTGTCGCGCACGATGCCCTTGGGCTTGCCCGTGGTGCCGGAGGTGTAGAGCACGTAGAGGGGATCGGTGGCGGCCACGGGCACCGGGTCGGCGGGCGTCGCCGCGGCCATGGCGGTGTCCCAGTCGACGTCGCGGTCGGGGCGCAGGTCGCAGGGGTGGCCTTCGCGCTGCACGATGACGCACGTCGCGGGCGGATGCCGGGCGGCGTCGACGGCGGCGTCGAGCATCGGTTTGTACTCCACGATGCGGGTGGGCTCGATGCCGCAGGATGCTGACACCACGACCGTGGGGCGCGCGTCGTCGATGCGCGCGGCCAGCTCGCTGGCGGCGAAGCCACCGAAGACCACCGAGTGCACGGCACCCAGCCGCGCGCACGCCAGCATGGCGATGACGGCCTCGGGGATCATCGGCAGGTAGATCACGACGCGGTCGCCCTTGCCGACGCCGAGGTCGCGCAGCATGCCCGCGCAGCGCGCGGTCTGGTCGCGGAGTTCGCGGTAGGTGTAGGTGCGCTGGGTGCCGGTGACGGGGGAGTCGTAGATCAGCGCGGCCTGATCGCCTCGGCCGGCCTCGACGTGGCGGTCGAGGGCGTTGGCGCACGTGTTCAGCTCGGCGTCGGGGAACCAGCGGTAGAACGGCGGGTTGTCGTCGTCGAGGATGCGGCGGGGCGGTTTCGTCCAGGTCACGGCGGTGGCCGCGGCTGCCCAGAAGGCGTTCGGATCGGCGATGCTGGCGTCGAAGGTGTCGCGGTAGCCGGTCATGTCCGAACCGTATCCGCGTGCCCGGCCCTTGTCGGTGGGTTCGACGGGTTTAAAGTCTGCCCATGGTTGTTGACACCACGTATAACAGCGCCGAACCGCCCGTGATCGAGGGCGTCCGGCGTGCGTTCGTCGAGGCGCGCGGCGTGCGCTTCCATGTCACCGAGGCCGGGCCGGTCGACGGTCGCGCGGTGGTCGCGTTGCACGGGTGGCCCCAGCACCACTGGGCCTATCGCGATCTGTTGGCCGATCCGCCGCCGGGGATGCGGATCATCGTGCCGGACCTGCCGGGGTACGGCTGGTCCGGACCGGCGCCCCACCGCTGGGCGAAGGACGACGTGGCCGCCGACGTGCTGGCGCTGCTGGACGCGCTGGGACTGCAGCAAGTGTTGCTCGTGGGGCACGACTGGGGCGGCTTCGTCGGGTACCGGATGGTGCTGGCCGCGCCCGAACGGTTCGAGGGCTACCTGGCGTGCAACATGGCCCATCCGTGGCAGAACACGCGCACCGTGGCCCCGCACCTGTGGCGGTTCATGCTGTACCAGCCCTTCGTGGCGAGCATCGGGATGTTCCTGCAGCAGCGCACCCCCTACCTGGAGAAGCTGGTCTACCGGGTGGCCGCGCCGAAGATGCCGCGCGACGAGGTGCGGGTATACGCCGAGCGCTTCCGCGACCCGATCTGCGCGCGCACCGCCACCGACACCTACCGCACCTTTCTGCTTCACGAATTCCCCGCCGCCGCAAGGCATCCGGAGGACCGTCGGATCACGATCCCGGTGCGCGCGCTGTTCGGTACCTCCGACACCGCGATCCACGCGTCGATGGCCGCACCCGAGACGGCGCGCGCCGACGACTACCAGGTCGAGTTCGTCGACAGCGGCCACTTCATCGTCGACGAACGGCCAGACCTGGTGCGGGCCAAGCTGCTCGACCTCGCGGCGGAGACCAGCTGACACAATGCTCGGGTGACCGACGACTGGCGTTCCGTGAACTTCGCCAACTGGGAGTCGCGGGTGCCCGTGCACACCGGACCCGACGGCTACGACCTGGCGAGCTTCGACGACCCCGGCTACCTGTCGGAGGTGGTGCGCTTCGACCTGCCGCGGCTGGGTCGCCTCGACGGGCGTGACGTCGTACACCTGCAGTGTCACATCGGCACGGACACGGTGTCGCTGGCCCGGCTGGGCGCGCGGTCGGTGGTCGGGCTCGACTTCTCGCCGTCGGCGCTGACGGCGGCGCGGGCGCTGGCGACGCGCGCGGGCGCCGACGTGCGGTTCGTGGAATCCGATGTCTACGATGCGGTTTCAGCCCTGGGCGCGTCGTCCTGTGATGTCGTGTACACCGGCATCGGCGCGCTGTGCTGGCTGCCGGATGCGGCGCGGTGGGCGACGGTGGTGGCGGGGCTGCTGCGGCCGGGTGGACGGTTGTTCCTCCGCGAGGGGCATCCCGTGCTGTGGGCGATGTGCGACCCCCGTCCGGATGGGCTGCTGGTGGTGGAGTTCCCGTACTTCGAGACGTCCGGCACGGTGTTCGTCGAGGAGGCCTCGTATGCGGGCAGCGGTACCTTGGCCTCGCCGGAGGAGGTGGTGTTCAACCATGGGCTCGGCGAGATCTTCACTGCGCTGACGGCGGCGGGACTGACCGTCACCGCCCTCGAGGAGCACCGTGAGGTGCCGTGGAACCCGCTGGGCGACGGCATGGTCGAAAGCCCCGACCACCCGGGTGAGTACGTGCTGGCGACCGGGCGCGACCGCATGCCCATGACGTACACGCTGCAAGCCGTCAAAACCCGGTGATTCGTGGAGTTTCTGTCGCGCTGAGCGCGACGGCAACTCCACGAATCGTTAGATCTGGAAGCGGTAGCCCATCCCCGCCTCGGTCAGCAGGTGCTTGGGGTGTGACGGGTCGTCTTCGAGCTTGCGGCGTAGTTGCGCCAAGTACACCCGCAGGTAGTGGGTCTCCTTGGCGTACGCCGGGCCCCACACCTCCTTGAGCAGTTCGTCGCGGCCGACGAGCTTGCCGCGGTTGCGCACCAGCATCTCGAGCATGCCCCATTCCGTGGGCGTCAGGTGGACGTCGGCGCCACGCTTGGTGACCTTCTTCGACGCGAGGTCCACGGTGAACGAGCTGGTTTCGATCACGGGCTCGTCGCCGGCCACCGACGCCGAGCCGCGGCGGACCGCGGCGCGCAGCCGGGCCAGGAACTCGTCCATGCCAAAGGGTTTGGTCACGTAGTCGTCGGCGCCGGCGTCCAGGGCCTCCACCTTGTCCGACGAGTCGGTGCGCGCCGAGAGCACGATCACGGGCGCGGTGAGCCAGCCCCGCAGGCCTTCGAGCACCTCGATGCCGGACATGTCGGGTAGGCCCAGGTCGAGGATCACCACGTCGGGCTTGTGTTCGGCCGCGGTGTGCAGCGCCGAGGCACCGTCGGAGGCGGTGTGCACTTCGTAGCCGCGTACCGACAGGTTGATCCGCAATGCGCGCAGGATTTGCGGCTCGTCGTCGATCACCAGGACGCGGGTCATCGTCGGGGCTCCTTCGACGCTGCCAGATCCACGACGACGGTGAGCCCGCCGCCCGGAGTGTCGGACGTCGCGATGGTACCGCCCATCGCCTCGACGAAGCCGCGCGCGACGGACAGGCCCAGCCCCACGCCGGTGGTGTTGTCGTTGTCGCCGAGCCGTTGAAACGGTGCGAACAATTGGCCTTCGGTGCCGCGGTGCACGCCCGGTCCCTCGTCGACGACGTTGATCAACACCCGCTCTCCGATGCGGCCGGCGTTCACGCGAATCAGGCCGGTGCGGGCGTAGCGCAGTGCGTTGTCGATGACGTTGAGCAGCACGCGCTCCAGCAGGCCCGGGTCGGCCATGACGGCGGTGTCGCCCACCTCGACCTTGATGCGATCCAAACCCACCGTGCCCCTGGGCAACCCGACGATGGCGCGGTGTACCACCTCGTCGAGGTAGACGTCACGGAGTTCGGGCCGCACCACGCCGGCGGCCAGCCGCGACGAGTCGAGCAGGTTGCCCACCAGCGCGGTGAGCTGATCGATGGACTCCTCGACGGTGGCCTGCAATTCGCGGACGTCCTCGGGGGAGAAGTCGACGTCGTCGCTGCGCAGGCTCGAGACCGCGGCCTTGGCGGCGGCCAGTGGTGTGCGCAGGTCGTGGCTGACGGCAGACAGCAGCGAGCGGCGCAGCTCGTCGGCCCGGGCGATGGCTTCGGCGCGGCCGGCCTCTTCGGCCAGTTCGCGTTGGCGGACCAGTCCCGCAGCTTGTTTGGCGACGGCGCCCAGGACGCGGCGGTCCTGTGCGGGCAGGCTCTTGCCGGCCAGCAGCATCCAGAATTCGTCGTCGCCCACCTCGATGGCGGTGTCGGCGGTGTCGGGGTCGACGCACGGGTCGGCGCCGACGCAGGCCGCGACGGTCAGCTCGCCGTCGGCGCCGGCGCGCGCCAGGCTGACCGCGCGCTGGGAGTACGTCTCGCGCACGCGTTCCAGCAGGGCTTCGAGGTCGGCGCCACGCAGCACCGAGCCGGCGAACAGTGCCAGCAGTTCGGCCTCCTGCGATGCGCGGCGGGCTTCGCGGGCCCGTTTGGCCGCGCCGTCGACGAGCGCGGCGACGGCGACCGCCACCGCCAGCAGGACGACGACGGTGATGGCGCTGTCGGGGGCGGCGATGGTGAACGTGTAGCGCGGATCGACCAGGAAGTAGTTGAGCAGCAGGCCGGACAGCATGGCCGAGACGGCGGCGGGGGCGACGCCGCCGAGCAGTGCCACCACGAGGACGCCGATGAAGAACAGCGCACTCTCCCCGCCGATGCCGACGATGCCGTCGAGCAGCAGGACGGTGAGGGCGCAGATCGCCGACGGCACCAGCACCGCGGCCAGCCAGGACGTGAGGCGGCGCTGACCGGGGGTGACCGAAGCCCACGACCATCCCGAGTTGGCCTCGTCGTGGGTGACCATGTGGACGTCGATCTTGCCGGAGTCGCGCACGACCGCCGAGCCGATGCCCTCGTCGAGCATGCGGGCCCAGCGGGAGCGGGAGGAGACGCCCAGCACCAACTGGGTGGCGTTGCGTTCGCGGGCGAAGTCCAGCAGCGCGGCGGCGACGTCGTCGCCGACCACCGTGTGCAGGGTGGCGCCGAGGCTGATGGCGAGTTCGCGGACCTTGCCCATCTGCGGTGCGGACACGCCGGTGAGTCCGTCGCCGCGGATGACGTGTACCACCATGAGTTCGGCGCTGGACTTGGATGCGATGCGAAAGGCGCGCCGCACCAACGTCTCCGACTCCGGTCCGCCGGTGACGGCGACGACGACGCGTTCGCGGGCCTCCCAGGTGTCGGTGATCTGGTTGTCGGCGCGGTACTTGGAGAGGGCGGCGTCGACCTGGTCGGCCAGCCACAGCAGCGCCAGCTCGCGCAGCGCGGTGAGGTTGCCGCGGCGGAAGTAGTTGCTCAGCGCGGCGTCGATGCGTTCGGGGGCGTAGACGTTGCCGTGGGACAGTCTGCGCTGCAACGCTTCCGGGGTGATGTCGACGAGTTCGATCTGGTCGGCGCGGCGTACCACCTCGTCGGGTACGGTCTCCTGCTGTTCGATGCCGGTGATCTGCGCGACGACGTCGTTGAGGCTCTCCAGGTGCTGCACGTTGACCGTGGAGATGACGGTGATGCCTGCGGCCAGCAGTTCCTCGACGTCCTGCCAGCGTTTGGGGTGCTTGCTTCCCGGAGTGTTGGTGTGGGCCAGCTCGTCGACGAGGACCACCTGCGGGGCGCGCCGCAACACGGCCTCGACGTCGAGTTCGGGGAACGTGGCGCCGCGGTACTCGACGTAGCGCGGGGGGATGACCTCGATGCCCTCGAGGGCCTCGGTGGTCTTGCGGCGGCCGTGGGTTTCCACGACCGCCGCAACGAGATCCGTGCCGCGTTCCAACCTGCGGTGGGCTTCACCGAGCATCGCGAACGTCTTGCCGACCCCGGGGGCGGCGCCGAGGTAGACCCGTAGCTCACCCCGCTTCCGCGTCGTGTAGGGAGACGTGCTCACCTGCCCATCATCCACCCTTCTTCGCGCCGTCGAGGCCGTCGAGCGCGAGGTTCACCGCCAGCACGTTGACGCTGGGTTCGCCCATGAACCCGAGGGTGCGTCCGGTGGTGTGGGCGGCCACGATGGTGCGCACCCGTTCGGGGCTGATGCCGCGGGCGGCGGCCACGCGGTCGACCTGCAGATCGGCGTAGGCGGGGGAGATGTCGGGGTCCAGGCCGCTGCCGCTGGCGGTGACGGCGTCGGCGGGCACCGGGGAGCCGTCGGCCGCGCCGCGGATGGGCACGATCTGACCCATGGAGTAGTCCTCGCCGAAGGTCGCGCACTCGACGCGGACGCCCTCGTAGGTGGACAGGAACGGCGTGCTGGTGGTGGTGCAGGGCTCGTTGACGCTGATGACGCGGGTAGGTCGGGTCACCTGTCCGGACGCGTCGCGCGGGCCGATCACCGAGAGCACCGCGCCCACGCCGCCGCCGGTGCAGAAGGGGCGGGCGCCGGCGGCGGCGGGCAGGCCGTTGGCCGTGGCGACGGCGGCACTGCGGGTGCACACCTGGGTCAGCAGGCTGGTCTTGGCATCGTTGTCGTCGGCGGGTAGCGACGGGTCGCCCATGACGTCGACGACGTCCTCGGGGCCCAGGTTGCTGGCGCTGGTGGCCATGGTGTCGTAGCCGTCCCCGGCGGCCGAGGGCCGCGTCTGGAAGTACTGCGGCAGCGGGTTGCCGTCGGCGTCGGTGAAGAGCTGCCCGATCAGGCTGCTGCCCACTGCCTTTCCGTCTGCGGTGAGCACCGAGCCCTGCGCCTTGTCGTGCAGTCCGGGCAGCATGGCGATGAGCCAGACGGCGACCGGGTAGATGCCGCCGAGCAGCACGGTGAACACGACGACGGCCCGCAGCGCGGCCCAGTGTGTGCGAATGAGGTTGGTGACGTTCATGATCAGGACATCCCGGGGATGAGTTGGACGACGAGGTCGATGAGTTTGATGCCGATGAAGGGGGCGACGATGCCGCCGAGGCCGTAGACCAGCAGGTTGCGGCTCAACAGCTTCGAGGCGCTGCTGGGGGTGTAGCGCACGCCGCGCAGCGACAGCGGGATCAGCGCGATGATGACGATGGCGTTGAAGATGACCGCGGACAGGATGGCCGACTGCGGGCTGTGCAACCGCATGACGTTGAGCAGGTCCAGGCCGGGGAACAGCGTCACGAACAGTGCCGGGATGATGGCGAAGTACTTGGCGATGTCGTTGGCGATGGAGAACGTGGTCAACGCGCCGCGGGTGATCAGCAGCTGCTTGCCGATCTCGACGATCTCGATGAGTTTGGTGGGGTCGGAGTCGAGGTCCACCATATTGCCGGCTTCCTTGGCCGCGGTGGTGCCGGTGTTCATGGCGACGCCGACGTCGGCTTGGGCCAGCGCGGGGGCGTCGTTGGTGCCGTCACCGGTCATCGCGACGAGCTTGCCGCCGGCCTGCTCCTGCTTGATCAGCGCCAGCTTGTCCTCGGGCGTGGCCTCGGCCAGGAAGTCGTCGACACCGGCCTCGTCGGCGATGGCCTTGGCGGTCATGGGATTGTCGCCGGTGATCATGACGGTGCGGATGCCCATCTTGCGCATCTCGTCGAAGCGTTCGCGCATGCCGTCCTTGACGACGTCCTTGAGGTGGATGACTCCGAGGGCGCGGGCGGTGCCGCCGCGGATCTCGCCGACGACGAGCGGGGTGCCGCCGGAGCTGGACACGGTCTCGACGATCTCGCCGAGTTCGGTGGGCACGGTGCCGCCGTTGCTGCGCACCCAGTCGGCGACCGACGCGGTGGCGCCCTTGCGCAGGCGGTGTCCGTCGTGCAGGTCGACGCCGGACATGCGGGTGGTGGCGGTGAACTCGATCCACTGGGCGCCTTCGAGTTCCCCGGGGGTGCGGGCTCGCAGCCCGTGACTCTCCTTGGCGTACACCACGATCGAGCGACCCTCGGGGGTCTCGTCGGCCAGGCTGGACAGTTGGGCGGCGTCGGCCAGTTCGGCTGCGGTGACGCCGGTCAGCGGGACGAACTCACTGGCTTGGCGGTTGCCGAGCGTGATGGTGCCGGTCTTGTCGAGCAGCAGCGTGTTGACGTCACCGGCGGCCTCGACGGCGCGGCCCGACATGGCCAGCACGTTGCGCTGCACCAGGCGGTCCATGCCGGCGATACCGATGGCGCTCAGCAGGGCGCCGATGGTGGTGGGGATGAGGCACACCAGCAGGGCCACCATGACGATGCCGCTGATGCCGTCGCCGGTGAGCGCCAGGGAGTCCGCGACGCCGGGGTTGTTGGCCTTGGAGTAGATGGCCAGCGGCTGCAGCGTGGCAACGGCGAACACGAAGATCAGCGTCAGCGCCGCGAGCAGGATGTTCAGCGCGATCTCGTTGGGGGTCTTCTGCCGGTTGGCGCCTTCGACGAGGGCGATCATGCGGTCGATGAAGCTCTCGCCGGGCTTTTGGGTGATCTTCACGACGATGCGGTCGGACAGCACGGTGGTGCCCCCGGTCACGGCGGACCGGTCGCCGCCGGATTCGCGGATGACGGGGGCGGATTCGCCGGTGATCGCCGATTCGTCGACCGACGCGATGCCTTCGACGACGTCGCCGTCGCCGGGGATGACCTCGCCGGCCTCGACCACCACGACGTCGCCCTGCTGCAGCAGGGGTGCGGCGACCTCTTCGACGGTGCCGGCGACGCCCGGGGACCAGCCGGTGAGGCGTCGAGCGACGGTGTCGGACTTCGTCTTTCGCAGCGTGTCGGCCTGGGCCTTGCCGCGGCCTTCGGCGACGGCCTCGGCGAGGTTGGCGAAGATGACGGTCAGCCACAGCCAGAACACGATGAACCAGCTGAAGAAGCTCGGTTCGACGATGGCGAGCACCGTGCTCCAGATGGCACCCACCTCGACGATGAACATGACGGGGTTGCGCCACAGCGTGCGGGGGTCGCACTTCTTGACGGCGTCGGGCAGCGACTTCAGCAGCATGCGGGGGTCGAGCAGTCCGCCCTGGACGCGGTTCTTCTGTGCTGGTGCGTGCGTCTTGGGCGTGGAGCGGCCGCTGACGGCGGTGACGGTCATACGTGGATTCCTTCGGCGAGGGGGCCGAGCGCGAGCATGGGCAGGAAGGTGAGCGCGACGAGGACGATCGTCACGCCGGTCACCATTCCGACGAACTGCGGCCGGTGGGTGGGCAGGGTGCCGACGGACTCGGGTGTCCTGCCCTGTGCGGCAAGCGATCCGGCGAGTGCCAGCGCGAGGACGATGGGGACGAAGCGGCCGAACAGCATGGCCAGCCCCAGCGCGGTGTTGTACCAGGTGGTGTTGCCCGACAGGCCGGCGAAGGCCGAGCCGTTGTTGTTGCCGGCCGAGGTGAACGCGTAGAGCACCTCGGACAGGCCGTGCGGGCCGGTGTTGAGCATGCTGGCGCGTTGGGTGGGCGTGGCCATGGCCACGGCGGTTCCGGTGAGCACGATCAGCGGTGTCACCAGGAAGTAGCTTGCGGCGAGCTTGATCTCGCGCGGGGTGATCTTCTTGCCGAGGTACTCGGGGGTGCGGCCCACCATGAGGCCGGCCACGAACACCGTGATGACCGCGAGGATCAGCATGCCGACCAGGCCGGATCCCACACCGCCCGGGGCGATCTCGCCGAGCTGCATGTTGAACAGCGTCATCAGGCCGCCGAGGCTGGTGTAGGAGTCGTGGAAGGAGTCCACCGCACCCGTCGACGTCAGCGTGGTCAGGCTGGCGAAGACGCTGGAGTCGGGGATGCCGAAGCGGGTCTCGACGCCTTCCATGGCGCTGCCGACGGCGGTCGGGACGGTGCCGTGCGCCTGTACCTGGAACAGCAGCTGCAGGCTGGTGCTGGCCAGGGCGATGATGCCCATGACCGCGACGATGGCGTAGCCCTGCTTGGGGCTGTCGACCATGCGCCCGAACGTCCTGGGCAGCGTGAACGCGATGACCACGAGCAGGAAGATCTCGATCCAGTTGGTCCAGGCCGTCGGGTTCTCGAAGGGGTGCGCGGAGTTGACGTTGAAGAAGCCGCCGCCGTTGGTGCCCAACAGCTTGATCGCTTCCTGGCTGGCGACGGGACCGCCGGGCAGGGTCTGCTGACCGCCGGCGAGCGTCTGGAGCACCTCGGTGTGCAGAGCGAAGTTCTGGATGACGCCGCCGGAGATCAGGATGACGGCGCCGACGACCGAGATGGGCAGCAGGATGCGGATGACACCGCGCACCAGGTCCACCCAGAAGTTGCCGAGGTCGGTGGTGTCGCGTCGGGCGAACCCGCGGACCAGTGCCACGGCGACGGCCATGCCGACGGCCGCAGAGACGAAGTTCTGCACCGTCAGGCCGGCCATCTGCACCAGGTGGCCCATGGTGGACTCACCGGAGTAGTTCTGCCAGTTGGTGTTGGAGACGAAGCTGACGGCGGTGTTCCACGCCAGGCTGGGCGTCATCTCGGTGGCGGGGTCTGACAGGTGCAGCGGCAACCTGCCTTGGACGAGCTGCAGGACGAACAGCACCAGCAGGCTGATGGCCGAGAAGGCCAGCACGCTGCGGGCGTAGGAGCCCCAGTTCTGTTCGGCCTTGGGGTCGGCGCCGATGGTGCGGTAGATGGCGCGTTCGAGCCGCGAGTCCTTCGAACTCGTGTAGACCCGGTACATGTAGTCGCCGAACGGGACGTGCACGGCGACCAGTGCCAGGACCAGGGTTGCGAGAAACAGGATTCCCGCCCAGGTGGACGTCACTAGAACCTCTCCGGGAAGAACAGCGCGGCGGCCATGAAGACCGCCAGCAGGACCGCGAGGACCAGGCCCACCGTGTTGGCGAAGCTCATGACTCGAGGACCTTCTGGATGACGCCGAACACCGCGAAGACCGCGATGGTCAGCAGGACGTAGACGAGAACAGCCATGCCGCCGAAGGTAGGACTCACAGTGATCGCAAAGCCGTGCCCTTACGGTTTCTTGATGGGGTGCCTTCGCCTCTTGACGGGTCCTTTGCAGCGGTGTGGGGGCGGTCACCGCTAGCGTCGGGATGTACGCACTTCCGCCCGGTTTTCGCCGTCGTCAATTAGGCTGATCGCCTCACGGTCCGACGTCGAGAAGGGGAGTCGATCATGGAGGTAGCGGCACGGCCGTGGTTCGCCACGGGAGTCGCGATGGTGGGCGCGAGCGCGCTGGCCATCGCCCCGATCCAACCGGTGACGACGTGGTCGGCGGTGCCGAAGGCGGCCGAGGTGCGCGCGGCGGTGGCCCCGGTGTTCTCGCCCGAGGTCCGGCTCACCGCCGATTCGATCCCGTACATCCTGACGCTGCCGATCGTGCGCGCGCAGATCTACAACTACCTGCAGAACTGGGCGAACTACATCGACGGCTTCACCAAGGCCGGCGTGGCCACCGTGCAGTCGATCGCCGGCATCCCCGAGGTGGCGTCGACGATCCTGGCCGACGTGCGGGCGGGCAACCTGCCGGGCGCCTTCGACACGTTCACCGGCGCGGTGCGCGAGGCGGTGGTGGCCATCGGCGAGCCGCTGCTGAACATGTGGGTGTGGCCGTCGGCGAAGGCCTACGCGGTGCAGGGGGCGTTGGCGGTCGCGGTGCCGACGGCGTTCCTGAGCGTCGTCAACGGATTCGCCGTTGCCGGTGGGGATCTGGTGAACTCGCTGCTGGTCAGCACGCAGAACGTGGTGGCCGCGGTGCTGTCGGGAAACCTCAGCAACGTGGTGGACGCCATCGGCACGGGCGTGCGGGACTTCGTGGGTGCGTTGGGTACCGCCGGCACCTCGGTGGTCTCGGGGATCGAGGGGGCGCAGTACGCGATCGCGACGGCGCTGCGCACCAACCCGCCGGGGCTCACTCCGCCCGTCGTCGGGATCAACCTCGACGACCCGGCCAACGTGTCGCCGTCGCTCGCGGCCAGCAGCGTCGCCGTCTCGGCCGGGCCCAGCGTGGAAGCCGCGTCCGAGCCCGAGGCGAAAGTGGCTGCGGTACAGCGCATTGCGGTGGCTGCCGAGCCGATCGACGCCCCGTCGACGGAAGGCGTCGACGCCGCTGCGGCGGACGCGCCTAAGGTCGACGACGCGACCACCGACACACCCGCGGCGGACGATCCGAAGGCCGGCACGGCCAAGCCCGATGCGTCTGATGCCCCGGCCAAGGCGGGTCAACCCAAGACGCGCACCACCGCCGGTGCTGCGTCGTCCGAGAAGGTGGGCGCCTCCAAGGGTGCCGGCGCCAAGCCGGGCGCGGCGAAGACCAAGACGGGCGACGGTGCCGGCGGCGATGCCGGTGGCGCCGACAAGGGCGGCAGCGACAAGGGTGGTGCCGGGAAGGGCTCCGGCGGCGCGGACTAGATCCATCGAATCATCGCCGATGGCAACTACTTTGGTGGCCTTCCAGAACGACATTCGTCGCGCGTCGCTGCTCTGCTGATGTGAGTGAACGGTCGTCGCGCTGCGCTGACCTGCGGTGATGTAGCGGCTCGACGCCGCGCGGGGGATGTCGCCGCGGCTGCGGTTGCTTGCCGAGGAAAAGTGCCGCGTCGGTGAACGTTTCGATGCGGTCCGATCGGCGGCCGCCGTGTCGCACACTCTGATCACGCGGGCCGGGGGTCGAGCCCGCGTTGACGGCGGAGGGGGCGGTCGTGCTGACATCTCGGCGACATGTGTTTCTCGGGGTCGCGGTGGGGGCGGCCGCGACGTTCCTGGCGCCCGCCGCGCCCGCGGCGGCGGACTGTACGAGTTCGGGCGGTGCGACGGTCTGCGCGCAGGGTGACGTGCGTGGCCCGGACGGCGTCACCAGGGTGGCGACGCCCGTGGTGCCGTACCCGTGTGAAAACGATTGGTACTGCGGCACCGATTGGGATCTCAACATCGGCTGGGATCCCGGCCGACCCGGCTGGGACCGCCCCGGTGGAGGGGGCGGCGGCGGGGGAGGCGGCATAGGCGGGGGAGGGATCAGACCGCGATGAGACGCCAGACAGACCACCACGAGGAGGGAGCCACGATGTCGAGTCGAGGTGTAGGCGCAGGTTCTCGGGGGACGCTCGCCGCTCGGTTGGCGTGCGCCGCACTGGGTGCGGGCGCGATTGCCGCCGTGTGCGGGAGCGGGCCGACCGCGGCGGCAGAACCACCGCCGGTGCCGCCGCCGTGCACGGCCGCCGAACTGGCGCGGGTGATGTCGGGCGTCACGTTCGACACGTCGAACTATCTGACGAACAACCCGCCGGTCAACGACTTCTTCACCAGTCTCAAGGGGCAGCCGAGGGACCAGATCGGGGTGCAGGTGCAGGAGTACCTGACGGCGAATCCGGCGGTGCGCGACGAGCTGCAGCGCATCCGGCAGCCGTCGGTGGACTTCCGCGCCCGCTGCGGTGCGCCGGTGACGCCGTAGGTCTACGTACCTCAGGGCCGACGCCGGGCGGAGCATTGGGTAGCGTCGCAGGGGCTCGCGGATGCCCGCGACGCCCCCATAGCCCAATTGGCAGAGGCAGCGGACTTAAAATCCGCCCAGTGTCGGTTCGAGTCCGACTGGGGGCACCTCGGATCAGGCAACATACCGACTCGCGCCATTACACGCGAGGCTCAGCCCGCAGTCGGCCCGCAGCGTTATAGAACGCTGCCATGGCGAAGCGGGGAGCGCGGGCAGGGGTCGAGGATCGGTGGCATCGTCCAGCCCGCAAGGGGGAGGAGGTCGCCTGGCCCGCAGACGCCGGGCCGGGTGACGCGGTGTGGTGTGTCGATCCGAAGCACGGCGACGCCCGAAACTGGTGTGCACTGGTTGCCGCGGGCAGGGACACCGCTGGCAAGCCCGGTGGGTGGCGGACGGCGCCGAACGAGCTAAGAGCTCCGCGAAGAAGGGCGACGCCGAGCGACACCTACGCGGCTTCGTAGCTCGAGTCGAGACGGGCACCTATGCCGACCCTGTCCGATCCGCCGTCACCTTCGGCGCCGTCGCCGAAGCGTGGATGAACACCAAGGAAGCGAACCGCGCTCCGAAGACCGTCGCGGGCTACCGAGAGTTGGTCGACGTCGTGATCGTCCCAAAGTGGAGGGATGAACGATTGCGGGACATCGATCACGAGGGTCTGCAGACGCGGGTGACGTGGCTCGCGACCGAGCTAGCGGCGCGGCGACGGGCCAAGCACGACGAGGACGAGGAGATCGCACAGACCGGACTCCCCGCGGCGCGGGTGATCCAGACCTACCAGGTGGTGCGCCAGGTGCTCGCGTATGCCGTGCGGGCCAAGTACCTGGCGGTGAGTTCATGCGAGCACATCGAGTTGCCTCGCAAACCGCAGAGCGAGGAACTGGCGCTGACTCACGATCATGTGAGTAAGCTCGCCGACGAGTGCGGCGTCATGCGGGTCATGGTGCTGTTCCTCGCGTACACGGGTTTGAGATTCGGGAGTGCATCGCTCTGCGAGTCAGTGATGTCGACACCGAGCGTTGTCGAGTGATGGTGTCGAAGGCGATCTCCAATGTGCAGCGGCGCGGATACGTCGAGGGGGAAACCAAAACTCATCAACGCCGTGCCCTACCGATCCGGACGACGACGCTGAACGCGGAATTAGTCCGATGGACCGAGGGTCGCGACCCAACTGAGTACCTGTTCCCCGAAGCGAACGGCCAGGCGATGACCCTCGATGGGTTCCGTTGGCAGTTCAACAGGGCGGTAGCGAAAATGGGTCTTGTGGGCGATTGCGCCGCACACGCTGAGGCACTCGGCCGGATCGCTGGCGTCGGATGCGTCGGTCGTGACGGTGCAGAAGCTGTTAGGTCACTGCAACCCACGGTGACGTTGAACGCGTATTCCCACCAATCACCTCGCGGCGGCGATGGACAGGGCGATGAAACAGCCGGGTGATCGATATTGCGCAACTTCGGCCTCCCTGTCGGAAGCCTTTGCTAGTGTCCGCGATCTGAGACATGGTTAGTTTGAGGGGGCAAATTCGGCATGGAATCGTTCGGGACATTCGTCGCAGTAGTTTGCATTCTGGCGGCTGGCGGCTACGGCATTTATCGACTCACTCTGTACATACTCAAAGAGCGGTACTTCGCCAGCGAGGGGTTCCTAGCCCACAAGAACGCGATAGCGTCGTTTGTGGCGGAGCACAACGAACTCGCCCGCTACACAGAGGAGATTCGCAGCCGCGGAACGTTCGCCCTCGGTGCGTCGTCTACCGGCTCGCAGGCACACCTAGCTCAGTTCCACAACACAAGCCAGTGGAACTACCGCAGAGATCGGAACGTCGCGAACTACCAGGCGCCCAATGTCCACAACTGCTCGCTCCAGGTGGTGCGCAACGCAAGCGGCGATCCGTTGAAGTACGTAATGAAGTACTTCAACATCAAGGCCGATGAGTACCACCTGAACGAAGTGGAGAGTCTCGGCGACAGCATCTCGCGGCTGCACGACGCGATCTACAACCTCCAGCAGCGGGAGGCCAGTATCACCCAGTCGGTTAATCCGCCCGCGTTCATCCTCAAGCACTACCGAGGCGAGTTCATGAAGCACGTCGGAGTGCAGCTGTCGCCGATCACCGTTCCGTACCCCATCTACATCTTCGAGTACGTCAGCGCTGGCGGAAACAGCTCGCAACGGACCACGGTCACGCTCGACACGCCTGTCATCGATGCACTCGTCGAGACTCTTTCGCAGAAGATCCGTTGGAAGAAAAGCGCTGCGGGACAACGCGCCATGATGACTTCGAAGCTTCGACACTTCATCAAGGCCCGTGACAATCACGCATGCCGTAACTGCTCCGTATCGCTTGCCGCAGAGCCTCATCTTCTTCTCGAAGTCGACCACATCGTCCCTGTCTCTCGCGGTGGACTGTCTACCCCAGAGAATCTCCAGACTCTGTGCTGGCGATGCAATCGCTCGAAGTCGAACAAGATTGTTTCCGCTGTGGCCCCGGCTGCCGGATCTAGTGTCCAGACCGCGACGATCGCCGAGCCGATGGTGGTGGTGCGCTGCTTCAATTGCGAACGTAGGCAGAAAGTTCTGAAGTCCGTCGCCACCTTCAGCTGCGAACAGTGCGGCCAACGGCTTCAGCGCAAAGCGCACCAGGATTGACATTTCTGTCGTGATATTGAGTTGTTTTGTTCTCATTCTGAGCACGTGAAAAGTCAATGCTCTTAATGCATTAATTCGGGTTTCCTTGGGTGAAGCGCGAGACCCCCGCGCACTCAAGACCCCGCTTCTGCTGTCCCAGACCGGGGGCAGTGATCGAACCGGAAACGCGATATGCACACGTTACCCCGATGGCAGTCCGTTACCATGGTGCTCATCGTCCCCTGCGACTGGTGCGGTGTCGGCCGTGATGCACCGTGCGCACCTGTCGGGCCGCTACGGGGGACCCACGCGACCCGGATGGGATGGCCGCGGGGTGGTCCAGACTTCGGGGCCAACCGAAACTACATGGAAATACATGCACTCTTCCCGTATGCGGATGCCCCGCGGAATCGCGGAGTTCAACAAGCGAGTCACCAACCCGGTGGCTCGCGCCATCACGCCGTGGCTTCCGTACCTAGGGACGCTCGAGCATGTCGGCCGAAAATCGGGCAAGCGGTACCGCACGCCCCTGCTGGTGTTCCATACCCACGATGGCTACGCCATTCTCATCGGCTACGGCCCGCAGACCGACTGGTTGAAGAACGTGCTCGCCGGCGGACCGACGGTGCTCCACGAGCGTGGCCGGGCCATTGTTCTCGTCGACCCGCGGGTGGTGAGCAAGGCCGAGGCCGCCGCCCACGTCACACCGCGGTCTCGGCTGCTCTACCGAGCGTTTCCCTACGACGAGGCCGCGCTGCTGCTGACGACCGCGGGCGTAGACGCCTAGAGGACCGCCGCGGCCGCACGACCAACCCGACGCGCTCACGCCCCGACGATCGCCCGCAGCACCACGTAGAACACCGAGGGGCCAAGCAGGCAGCCGATGCCGGTGTAGAACGTTGCGGTCATCGCGCCGTAGGGCACCAGGCGCTTGTCGGTGGCAGCCAGACCACCGGCCACCCCGGACGTCGTGCCCATCAAACCGCCGTAGGCCATGGCGGATTTCGGGTTGTTCAACCCGATGAATCGGGCGATCATCGGGGTTCCGACCATCACCACCACCGACTTCACCAGGCCGGCGGCCACCGACAGCGCGATCACCTCCGAGCTGGCGCCCACCGCGGTTCCGGTCACCGGACCGACGATGTAGGTGGCGGCGCCGGCGCCGATGGTCGCCAACGATTCGGCGTCGCGGTAGCCGAACGCGGCGGCGACGCCGGCGCCGACGATGAACGACACCACCACGCCCAGCAGGATCGACAGCGCGCCGGCGGCGCCTGAACGCCGGATCTCCTTGAGGTCGACGCCGAACGCCGTGGAGACGATGGCGAAGTCCCGCAGCATCGCCCCGCCCATCAGGCCGAGACCGGAGAACACGGCGAAGTCGGCGAGCCCGTGGTCACCGCCGGTCACCACACCGCCCCAATAGGCCAGCGCCAGGCCGACGATGATGGCGATGGCCGACCCGTGCAGTCTGCCGCGCGTCAGCGTGCGCGACAGGAAGCCCGAGAGCAGCATCAGCGCCCCGACGACCACGAAGGCCACCAGGAGGCCGTTCTTCTCGAATACCGAGCTGAGCAGTTCCATCTCAGGCCTCCTGCTTCTCTTCTTCGGTCAGTGGGGGCAAGGGTTCGGCGGGCTCGCCGATGCGTGTCAGCACCGGTACGAGCACGGCGCCGGCGGTCAGCGCCCCCAACCCCGCGAGGATGGCCATCGGGCCACCGGTGATCGCCTTGGCGACGTTCTGGACGGATGCCATCGCGATCACGATCGGGATGTACATCGCGCTCCAGAACAGCACGCCCTGCTCGGTTGCCTTGGGAAACTTGCCCTTTCGGCGCAGCCAGTCGGTGGCGAGGATCAGCATGATCATCGCGAATCCGACTCCTCCGACGTTCGCGTCCACCCCCAGCGCGACGCCGAGCAGCTCCCCGACGGCCGTGCCCGCCAGCATGCAGAGCGCCAACGCCGCCACTCCGTAAATCACCATCACGTACTCCTCAGTCGGATTCAGGCGTCCACGCCGTCGAACAGATCGGCATAGCGCTTTCGCAGTTCGGCCTTTTGCACCTTGCCCATCACGTTTCGGGGCAGGGCTTCCACCACGCGTACCGCGCGGGGTTGCTTGAATCGCGCCACATCGTGGGCGACGTGATCCAGTAGCTCCTGGTCCGTGGGCGTCTCACCCGGTGTCGCGACGACGACGGCCACCACGGTCTCGCCGAACTCCGGATGGGGCACGCCGATGACGGCCGACTCCACCACCTTCGGATGAGCATCGAGCAGTTCCTCGATCTCCTTCGGATAGACGTTGTATCCCCCGGAGATCACCAGGTCCTTGTCGCGGCCGACGATGCAGAGGTAGCCGTCCTCGTCGATGCGGCCCAGGTCGCCGGTGATGAAGAAACCGTCCTGGCGGAACTCGGCGGCCGTCTTGTCCGGCATCTGCCAGTATCCGGAGAACACGTTCGGCCCCCGGACCTCGACGATGCCGACCTCTCCGTCTGGCAGCGGTGCTCCACTTTCGCGATCGACGACGCGGATCTCGTTGCCCGGCAGCGGCTTTCCGACGGTTCCGGGTTTGCGCGCTCCGTCATACGGGTTGGTGGTGTTCATGCCGGTCTCGGTCATGCCGTAGCGCTCGAGGATCGCGTGGCCGGTGCGGGCGGCGAACGCCTCGTGGTCGCTGGCCAGCAGCGGCGCGGAGCCCGAGACGAACAGGCGCATCCGCGCGCACCGTTCGGCATCGAGTCGCGGGCTCTTCAGCATCCGGGTGTAGAAGGTCGGTACGCCCATCAACACGGTGGCGTGCGGCAGCAGATCGACGATGGCGTCCGTGTCGAACTTGGTCAGGTAGTGCATCGACGCGCCGGCCGCCAGCGTCATGTTGACCGCGACGAACAGTCCGTGGATGTGAAAGATCGGCAGCGCGTGGATGAGGCGGTCGTCGGCGGTGTACTGCCACACCCGCACCAGTGCCTCGCAATTGGACGCCAGGTTGCCGTGGGTGAGCACCGCGCCCTTGGAACGGCCGGTGGTGCCGGAGGTGTACAGGATGGCCGCGGGATCGGCCGCGTCGGCGGCGAAGACCTCCGCGTGCCGGTCGTCGTCGCGCAGGAGGGTGCCGTCACCGGATTCGCCGAGGGTCTCGACGACGAGGCCGTCGGCGGTCTCGGCGGCCAGGCCCGCGTAGTCGGCCTGCCGGTCGGGCGCACAGACCAGCACCCGGGGGCGTGCGTCCCCGAGGAAGTACCGCATCTCGGCACCGGTGTAGGCGGTGTTGAGCGGCAGGAACACGCCGCCGATCTGTAGCGTCGCCAAGTACAGTGCGACGGCTTCGGGTGACTTCGGCACCTGCATGGCGACCCGGTCGCCCGGCGTGACACCGTCGGCCAGCAGGCGGGCGGCGATGCGATGCGCGATGTCGGCGGTGTCGCGGTAGCTGACGGTGTGTCCCTCGGGCAGTTCGAACAGGGCCTTGTCGGGTTGGCGTGCAACGTGATCGGTGAACGTTCGGTAGATGGTGGGGTAGTGCGCCATCGGCGGGCTTCCTCTCTCGGCGGTGGTCAGGGGTGGGCGTGGACGAGGTCCTGCAGGGGTCCGGCGACGGCGACGCTGCCCCGGCGGACGAACTCCTCGTGGCGACGCTCGAGCTGGCTGGGTTCGTAGAGGTAGTTGACCATCGCCCCGTACGACTGCTGCCAGGCCGCAGGACTCGGGTTGGCCGGCCAGTTCAGCCGCCACACGGCGGCCCCGTTGCCCAGGTGGAAACGCGCGACCGCATCGACCGGGCGTCCATCGTCGCGCCGCGCTCCGGTCAGATAGGTGAACAGGGCGGGCAGGAGGCGGTCCCGGACGCGTGCGACGCGGTCGGAGGTGAGGTGTTCGGGCGACAGCGCTTCCAATTCGTCGCTGAGCGAGCATGATTCGGTCTGCGCGGTCAGCCAGGCCCGGAAGCCGGGGATCGGGGAGAGGGTGGCGAACCGACGCAGGTGGGGCAGTTCGGCGCTGACCTGCTCGATCACCTGCTTGATCAGGAAGCTGCCGAACGACACGCCGGCCAGCCCGTCGAGGGCGTTGTTGATCGAGTACAGCGCCGCCGTGTCCGCGTTGGCGGGGTCGAGCGGCGCGCCGGGTTCCAGCAGCGGCGTGATGCGATCCGGGATGCCCTGCACCAGAGCGACTTCGACGAAGATCAGGGGTACGTCGTCGGTGGCGGGATGGAAGAACGCGTAGACGCGGCGATCCTCGGGTTGCAGGCGTCGGCGCAGCTCGGCATCTCCTGCCATCGGGTGGACGCTCTCATAGCGCAGCAGGTGTTGGCGCAAGCGCGGCGGTGAGTTCCAGGTGACCTCGGACATCTGCAGGAAGCCGCGGTTGAACCAGGACGTGAGCAGGTGGTGGAAGTCGTGGTCGAGCGGACGCAGTTCGGGGTGGCGGCGCATCAGCCGCCGGAGGTCCGACCGCATCTCGACCAATGCCAGCGTGGCGCCGGGGGCGTGGTTCATCCTGCGGAGCAGTTGCTGGCGGGCCGGTTCGACCGCGCTGAACAGCCCGATCAGCTCCTCACCGGCGGGTGCGCCGGATTCGCGGACGTCGTCCCACTGTCGGAACGCGGCGCGGACGCGGTCGGCGTCGACGTCGTAGGCGGTGGTGACGTGGCGGAAGAAGTGCAGCGTGGCGTCGTCGTCGAGATCGGCGTAGGCGCTCAGCGCGGTCTTTGCGATCGCACGGAGGGAGGCTTCGCCGACGTCGCTCATCAGGGTCTCGCACGCGGCGAGCAGCTCGGTCAGTGACCGGCTGGCAACGCATTCCATGGGTGTCCCTTCCGAAGCGCGGAGCGCGTCGTCACCGATGTGACGGGCGCTATATCCATGCTGGGCGGTGATATATATAACAGCGACCGTAACGGATAAAAGTGAGCTGCACCACCCCCGGGGGCGGTTAATCTGAGCCGAGGAGGTGGCGCATGGTTCGAGTCCCCGAGTCGCAGCGGGTGCGGGACGCGCTGGAGAACGCGGTCGTCGACGGCCACTACCGGCCCGGTGAGCGTCTGGATCCGGCCCAGCTGGAGAAGGAGTTCGGCTGTTCCCGCACCCCGATCCGGGAGGCGCTGCAGGCGCTGGAACGCTCTGGGCTGGTGCAGATCCGACCCAAGCAAGGCACGTACGTCACCGAGCTGAGCATCTCGGAAGTGGCCGAACGCTTCGAGGTCATGGCCGAACTCGAAGGCATGGCGGCCCGGCTGTCGGCCGGCCGCATCGAGCGAGAGGCGTTGGCGGATCTCGAATCCGCTCTGCGGGAGTGCGAGCAGCATGCGGTCGAAGGAGACGCGGACGCCTACTACTACGCCAACGCCCGCTTCCACGGCGTCGTCTACGACTCGTGCGGCAACGACTACCTGCGTCAGCAGGCCCACGCCCTGAAGCGGGTGCTGCAGCCCTACCGGCGCCTACAGCTCCGGGTGCCCGATCGGATGCGTCGCTCCCTTGCCGAACATCGCGTCATCGCCGACGCCATCGCCCATGGTGACGCCGGGGCCGCCGAGAACGCGGCTCGCGACCACGTGCTGGTCCAGGTCAAGGAGTTCGGGCACCTGGTGCGCACCTGGCGGCAGCTGTCCGCGAGCTGAGGGCCCCGGCAACTAGCATCGGCGAGGTGACCGACTTCGCGCAACGCACCATCGACTTGGCCCGCCGCAACGTCGAGGAGGGTGGGCGCCCGTTCGCGACGGTGATCGTGCGCAACGGCGAGGTGCTCGCGGAGAGCGCGAACAAGGTCAGCCAGACCAGCGACCCCACTGCGCACGCCGAGATCCTCGCCATCCGAGACGCCTGCACCCGCCTGGGTACCGAGCACCTCGTCGGCGCCACCATCTACGTGCTGGCCCACCCGTGCCCGATGTGCCTTGGCGCCCTGTACTACTGCTCACCCGACGAGGTGGTGTTCCTGACCACCCGCGAGGAGTACGAGCCGCACTACGTGGACGACCGCAAGTACTTCGAGCTGAGCAGCTTCTACGACGAGTTCGGCAAGCAGTGGCAGGATCGCCGGCTGCCCATGCGGTACGACCGGCGCAACGACGCCCTCGACGTCTACGCCCAATGGCAGGAACGCAATGGCGGCGACCGCCACGTCACCCCGCCACCGAGTTCCTGACGGGCCGTCTCACGGCCGGACGAGGATCCCGTCGCCGGACGCAGCCGCGAGCAGCTGCTGGATGGTCAGCGCGCCGTAGCCGGTGTGCACCGTGCCCTGCGACGTGCCCAGCCACGGCACCACGCCGGGATCCGGATCGACGTCGAGGTGATAGGCCTGTACGCCCATCAGGTGGTACTGGAAGAAGTTGCCGAAGAAGTCCAAGGCGAAGATCAGCCCGCCGATGGGGCTCTGACCCCACAGGGCGGCGGAGTTGACCAACGGGTTCATCGCCGCGCGGTCGCCGATGGTCACGATCGGCCCGTAGTGCGGTTTGATGCCGCCGCCCGGTACGTAGGCCGGGAAGAAGGGTTGCAACCCCGGCAGATCGGTGGACATGAACGCGACCGGGCTGCCCCACAGGGCGACGTTGACGAAGTTGGCATCGGCGCCGTTGCCCGGCACCGTCGTGTTCAGGCCGGGCGACTCGAAGCCGATGCCCGCCAAACCGGTCTGCTGCGCGACGAATTGGGCCTCCCAGCCGCCCAGGGAGTGGCCGGTGACGAAGACGTCGTCGGCCGCGTAGCCCTGCAGCGCGGCCTCCCGCTGCACCTGCTGCGCGAATCCCAGTGCGTCGTAGAACGCCAACGGCGTCGTATTGGTCAGCACCACCTGCAGATCGGCCGCCAGCTGCGTCAGCGCGATCAACGGGTTGACCAGAAGGTTCGTCCCGCCCGTGGTGCCCTGGTAGGCGATGATCACCTGCCCCTGCGGCGTCACCCACGTCTTGGCCGACATGCCGGACCAGACGTTGGTGGACTGCAGCTGAAACCCGTTGACGGTGAACGGGACCATGCCACCGGGCGTCGTGCCCCACCCATAGGCAGCCGTCGAGGCATCGAGGAACTGCGCCACCGTGGGTGACGGCGCGTCGGTGGGCCCGGTGTAGGTCATGGTGGGTAGCGCCGGCTGCACGGCCGGGGCCTGCTGCAGACCCGCCAGACGTTCGATCTCGCGGAACGCGCCGAAGATCAGGTCGTTGATCGGGGCGATGTGGAAGGGGCTGGTGGTGCCCGCCGCCGTCGTGAAGTCCAGGAACTGCAGGACTGCGTTGACGATGCGGCCGGGCAGCTCGATCAGGGCGGCGATGGGCGAAAGCGGTTGCGGCGGAGTGGGCGTCAGGGCGCGCGCCGCGGCGACCTCGAGTTGGACGGCGACGCTAGGCGCCGACGCGGTCTGCGACGTGGCCGGGGAGAGCGTGGTGACGGCCCCGGCCTCGGCGGGGGCCCCGACGGCATCGTCACTGGCGGTGCGGTCACTGGCGGCGGCGCGAGCCGCGCTGGCGAGCGACCGCACGACATCGGTTCGCGCGGGGGAGGGAACGTCGTTGGAACGAACCACCTTCGGCGTGCCGGGGACCATGACGGGTGTCGGCTCGGGGGTGGCAGATGGGAGCGGGGTCGCCGCGGGTGGCGTGACCGCGGGTTGGTCGGCTTCGGGCTGGGTGACCTCGGGCTGGGCGACGTCGGGCGGCGCGGCGTGGGGCTGGCTGGAATCCGGCCCCGCGGAATCCGGCCCCGCGGAATCCGGCCCCGCGGAATCCGGCCCCGCGGAATCCGGCCCCGCGGAATCCGGCCCCGCGGAATCCGGCGCCGCGGAATCCGGCCCCGCGGAATCCGGCCGCGAGGGTGTCGGCTGGGACGTGTCCGGCGCGGTGGTCCGCTCGCGGGTGGGACGCTCCTTGACCCCGGACGAGGCGGATGCGGACGTGGCGCCGGACCGGCTCGGTGCCGCACCCTTCGGCCTGGCGGCGGAGTCCTTCGCGTTGGCGCGGCTCGACGGCGACGTGCCCGGCTTGCCCGCGCTTCCGGACGTGCCGGAGGTGCCCGGCGAGGACGCATCCGACGTACCGGTAGCGCTGGTGCCACCCGTCTGGTCCGCCCAGGCCACGCCGTGCACGGGCGCGACCACCAGGCCGGCGCACACCGCGGCCGCCGCCAGGCCGTACCGCCACGACCGGGTGGTCGTCCGTGCTTCCCCGCGCCCGACCGTCCCCACGACAACCCCCCATGCCGGTCGCCGCCGCCGGCGGCAGCCGGCTCCATCACATCGACGATCGATCGTGAGCAGCGTCACCCGTACCGGACGCTCATGTCAACGGTGCATCAGACGGCGACCCCCGCGACGAAGGCTCGCGCGAACAAGCCGCAGCTCTCCTGCGGGTCGGGCAGCGTCACCGACGGAAAGTTGGTCAGGCCGGGACGCATGACGGCGTGCACCAGGACGGGACTGATGAACTGCTGGATGAGCACGGGCCGGGGGAGTGGGCGCACGCGACCTGCGGCCACCTCGTCGTCGAGCCAGCGACCCAGCACGTCGATCATCCGCAGCGCTCCGTGCTCCACCAGCACGCCGGCACTCGGACCCGCCGGCCGCGCCAGCGCCTCGGTGAGCACGGCGGGCAGCACGCGAGGCTCACGGAAGCACAGTTCGGCCAACCCGCGGTAGACGTTGGTGACGGTATCGGTGAGATCGGCGCCGCGGGCGGCTCCGACGAGATCGCCGACGTCGAGCACCGGCACGTACCGGTCGTACACGGCGCGCAACAGTTCCTCGCGACCACCGAACGTGGCGTACAGGCTGGGGAGCGAGCAATCCGCCTCCGCGGCAACCGCTTCGAAGGTCGCCGCCGCCACGCCGCCGCGGCCGATCAGCGTACCCGCCGCGGCGACCGCGCGCAGCCGCACCGGGGGTCGGCCGCCGGGGTCCACGCCCACGTCGCGTACCGCGTCGTCCAACGTCTGGCGAGAGCCGCCGAGTTGTCGCAGCAGGGTGCTTCGTGAGACTCCGAGCGCGTGCGCGATCACCACGATGGGGACGTCGGCGACGTCGCGGCCCAGCCGCTCCGCCGAACGCAGCGCCGCCTGGACGACGTCGGCCGGCACCGCGTTCGAGCGCGACCTGCGTCTGACCATGAGCCGAGTGTCTCAGCTGGAACTCAGCTAGAAGAACCTTTCAGACGTGTTTCAGGTCCCTACTCGTTGGTAATACCCCCGGCGATCGATAGTGGCGCGGCTCACACCCCCGCGTCACGGGACGGAGTCGGGACATGGCCGAACGCGGCGCTCCACCACCCGTGCCACGCGGACGCCGGCTGCTGCTGCGGGCGGTCCGGCACTTGTTCAAACCGCTCAAGCCCGACGACTACCTCGAGATGATCAACCCGCTGTGGACCACGAAGGAGTTGCGCGGCAAGGTCGAACGCGTCGAACCGCGCGGGTCCGAGGCCGCGAGCGTCCTCATCCGGCCGAGCTACGAGTGGCCGGGGCACCTGCCCGGTCAGTACGTCCGCCTGGGGCTCGTGATCGACGGGCGCTATCACTGGCGCGCCTACTCCCTGACGTCCGATCCGCAGCCGGAGGACGGCCTGATCAGCGTCACCCCCAAGAAGGTCGACACCGGCGTGGTGTCACCCCATCTCGTCGAGCGCATCCAACCCGGAGCGCTGGTGCGCCTCGGCGAGGTCGAGGGCGAGTTCACGTTGCCGGAGACGCTGCCGGCCAAGATGCTGTTCATCAGCGCCGGCAGCGGCATCACGCCCATCATCAGCATGCTGCGCAGCCTCGACCATCGCGACGAACTGCGCGACGTCGTGGTGCTGCACTCCGACCGCAGCCGCGAGCAGGTGATGTTCCTGCCCGAACTCGAAGACCTGGAGCGCCGTCACGACGGGGTGCGCCTCGACCTGCGGATGACCGCCGAGCGTGGCAGGTTCACGCCGAAGGAACTCGACGACCTGTGCCCGGACTGGCAGCAGCGCGAGGCGTTCTGCTCGGGGCCAGGCGAACTGCTCGACGACTTGATCGCCCACTGGGAGGAGCACGGCGACCCGGACCGACTGCACTACGAGCGATTCCAACCGAAGATCGGAGGCAACGCCGGCGCCGGTGAGGGCGGCACCGTCACCTTCCTCGACAGCGAAACCACCGCCGAATGTGACGGCGGCACACCCATTCTCGAAGCCGGCGAACAAGCGGGACTCAACCTCGCCTTCGGTTGCCGCATCGGCATCTGCCACACGTGCACCGGCACGGTGAAGTCCGGCAAGGTGCGCGACCTGCGCTCCGGCGAAATCAGCGAACCCACGGGCGGCGACGTCCGCATCTGCATTCACGCCGCCGAAGGCGACGTCGAGATCGAACTCTGAGGAGGAACAGCCGCCATGACCACCATCGAGAGCCCACTGGCCCGCTTGAGCGAGCAGGAGTTGGAGAAGCTCGCCAAGGAATTCGACGCCATCCACGACGAGGTGTTCGCCGAACTGGGAGATCGCGATCGGCACTACATCAAGGCGGTGATCTCGGCGCAGCGCCAGATCGTGGTCGCGGGTCGTGTGCTGCTGCTGGCCTCGCGTTCGCGCACCGCGCTGGTGCTCGGTACGGCCTGCCTGAGCGTCGCGAAGATCCTGGAGAACATGGAACTGGGGCACAACATCCTGCACGGACAATGGGATTGGATGAACGATCCCGACGTGCACTCCTCGGTGTGGGACTGGGACACCGCGTCGAGCGCCAAGGCGTGGAAGCACTCGCACAACTACATCCACCACACGTATACGAACATCCTCGGCAAGGACAAGGATCTCGGCTACGAGATCATGCGCATCGACCCGAACCAGAAGTGGCGTCCGGGCAACCTGGGTCAGCCGTTCTACAACTTCCTGCTGACCATCCTGTTCGAGTGGGGTGTCGCCGTACACGACACCGACGTCGAGGCGCTGTTCCGGGGCCAGAAGACGTTCGCCGACCTCAAGGACGACTTCAAGGAAATCCGCGGCAAGGCCCGCCAGCAGATCGTCAAGGACTACATCGGGTGGCCGGTGGTGAGCGCAGGTGCCTTCGCGCTGGCCAAGCTGGCACTCGGTGATCGCGTTGCCCAGCCCCGCCATTCGCGCGTGGGCAACCGCCTGCGTCGCATCACCGGCAACCGCCGCGTGGGAGCCGTGGCGAGTGCGCTCGACCGGTTCTCGGGGGTCGAGAGCACCTACTTGCGGACGCTCGGCGCCGACGCGGTGGCCAACCTGATCCGCAACGTGTGGGCGCACGCCATCATCTTCTGCGGCCACTTCCCGGATCAGACGTACACCTTCACCCCGGAGGAGGTGGAGGGCGAGACGCGCGGCGGCTGGTACGTCCGCCAGCTGGTGGGCGCGGCGAACATCGAGGGCAGCCCGCTGTTTCACGTCATGAGCGGCAACTTGGGCTACCAGGTGGAGCATCACCTGTTCCCCGACATGCCCAGCAGTCGGTACGCCGAGATCGCGCCCAAGATCAAGGACATCTGCGAGCGCTACGAATTGCCCTACAACACGGGACCGTTCGGCAAGCAGTGGTTCACCGTGCACCGCACGATCTTCCGGTTGGCGTTCCCCGGAGGGACGCCGCGCCCCAAGCCGGGGCCGTACCGCAGCCCCGATCGCGGATCGTCGCCCTCGGGCACCAGTGAGGCGCAGCGCTTCCGCGAGCGCGTTCCTGCCGAGCACCCGGCCGCCGGACCCGAACACGACAGCGGCGGCGTCGCCGTGGACCTGCCGCCCCGCGGCAACGACTGACCTCGCGCAACGGGCGGTGACCACGCGGGTGTGCGTGGTCGTCAGCAAACCCCCCGGCCGTTCCGATACGCGTCCGAACGTGGTATGACTACCGCGGGGCCACAACGGCGCGAGGGGTGGAGCAATGGCTGGTGGACACGCGGTGCACGGCCGTGCGCAACGCCGCAGGGGCGGCCCGGGCAGGCACCGCGCGCCGCGCGAACCACGCACCGCCTACGCGTGGCTGGGCGCAGGCGCCATCACGCTCGGCGTCGGTGCGGCGCTCGTCAGCGGTGCGGGCGTCGCCCATGCCGAGGACACCGACGGTGCGTCGGCGGCCACCAGCAGCGCGTCGTCGGCCGACAGCGCGTCGGCAACCGGCAGCGCGTCGGCAACCAAGGACTCCGCGGCGAGCGGCGCGACGACCAAGGGCCCGGTCGCCAACGGGACGGCGACGGGCACCCCGGCCACCGAGGACGCCTCCGAGGCGAGCGGTCGGCCCACCGCCGGGGCCGCCGCGCAGTCGGCCGAGGACGCCTCCGCAACCTCGAGCGCAACCTCGAGCGCGGCCTCGACGCCGGTCGCGGTCACCTCCGAGATGAAGGTGGCCGCCCGTACCGTCCACGGCAAGCCCTCGACCAAGGTTGACGCATCCGGGACGACGAACGCCTCCCCGGCGGCCGCCCAGACGGCCACCGCCCAGACGGCCACCGCCCAGACGGCCACCGCCGAGCAACGCGACACGGTCTCCGACCGCGGCCCCAAAGCCGAAGCGGCGCAATCGATCCCCAGAGCGTCGCCCGCCGTCGTCGCCGTCGGCGCACCCGCCACGACGGCCGTCGTGGTCAGCCCACCGCCTGCGGTCTTCCCGGACCTGCCGCCGTTCCCCGGCAACCCCATCCACGACTTCGCCGCGCAGGCCGCGAACATCGTGAACACCCTGCTGCTGCCGAACCCGCGCATCCTGCCCGGCAGCCCACTGCACCTGCTGGCGATCGAGGTGGTCCGCCACGTCGAGATCGCCCTGGGGCTGCCGGTCATCGGCACGGTGCTGGCGCCGACGCCGGACCCGCTCACCGGAACACTGCCGCGGTCCAGTGGCATCGGCACCCCGTCGCCGACGGACGTCGTCACCACCCCCTTCGGCGACATCGGGAAGTGGTTGTTGGAGCCCAACCGCCAGATCGCCACCTACGGCAACCAGCGCCTCGACGGCAGGACGCTGCTCGAACCGGTCAACGTCGTGATCGTCGACCCCGTCGCGTCGACCCCGGCCGACGCCGCCCAGCGGCTCAACGTCTGGATGACGGCAGCCGGATTCCCCGCCATGGCCATCCACACCACGGGATTCGGCGGCGTCATCGACGGCATCACCTACGGCCAACAGCCCAGCGGCGTGCTGGACGCGTTCTCCAACAACTTCTTCCTACTACCCGACGACCACGCGCGCGCATTCGGGCCGGATCCGCTGGAGACCGCTGCGGGCTACGTGTGGACCATCGCGGTGAGCCGCGAGCAACTCGGCTTCAACGGTCTACTGCTGACCCACGTGTACGTCTCCTACAACGCCGCCCGCAACGAGTTGGCGGAGGGGCTGGTGCGCAGCGGCGCGACGCTCGTCGGTGCCGTGCCGTTGAGCAACGCCTACGACACCGCCACCTACACCACCGGTGACAACGACGGGTATGCGCTGGTGGTCCAGCTGAACTGACCGTTCTCGCAGAGTTTGCCAGACGGTCGCGAGTGTGCGCATGTGCAACGACCTTCGGGTCGCGGCGGGGCGGATGCGGGTAGCGGACTCAGCCACTTCCCAGGTTGCGCGGTTTTGCTGCGGCGAAGCCGCTATCATTCCCTGCGTCAATGGGGTCTGGTTGGCAGCTTTCGGGGGAGCGGAGCCGTGCATCGAGGCGCGACGCCGTGCACTGCGGGTTCGTGCTCGCGGCGGCGTCGGTGAGCTGTCCGACGAGCGGCAGGGTGGGAGTTGGCGTGGCGCGATCATTCGATGTTCCTTCGAGTGCGCGGTGGTTGCCGCGCATCCGCGCGACCGTGCCGTCCACGCGGCGTTGGCTGGCGGCGGTGGTGCTGGCCAGCGTTCTCGCGGTCGCCGCCCCGGGTGTGCTCGCGGCCGCCGCAACCCGCATCGGCATCAACGGCGGCCGCCCCAGTCAGTGGCCCGTCGTCGACCAGGTCATGGCCCTGAACGGGTTCACCCAGCAGGCTTGGCTGCAGTTCGCCTCGCAGGCGGGCGAGAACTGGCTGCCCGGCACCCTGCCGGTACCGCTGGAGTACCCCGCGCAGCTCGGCGTCGTCTCGGGGTGGGGAGCGCTGACCGTCGACCAGTCCACCGCGGTGGGTCAGCAATTGCTGCACGCGACCCTGCTGCGCGAAATCGCCGCAGCCAACGGTGAACCCGTCCACGTGGTCGGTCTCAGCGAGGGCACGCTGGTGATCGAGCGCGAACTCGACTACCTGCGCACCGCCACGGACGCGCCCGACCCGAAGGACGTCACCTTCTACGTCTTCGGGGACATGCAGCGCGGGGTCGGCGACATGTACCTGCGAGGTCTGACGATCCCGTTCATCGGGCAGACGTTCCGGCCCGTGCCCGAGAGCAAGTACGACGTCGTCGTGGTCAACGAGCAGTGGGACGGCTGGGCCATCGCGCCCGACCGACCGTGGAACGCCATCGCCGTGGTCAACGCGATCATGGGCGCCGTCTACACCGTCAACGGCACCAACGATCACTCCCGGACCGCGCTCGACAGCCTGGACGATGCCGTGCTGATGTCGGAGGTCACCAGCCAGGCGGGCGGCACCACGAAGACGTACATGGTGCCTCGCAGCGAGCTGCCCATCACGCGTCCGTTGCGTCAACTCGGCATCCCCGGCTGGGTGGTCGACGAGATCGACAAGATGCTCATGCCGATCGTCGCGTACGGCTACTCCTACCTGACGCCCACCATGGGGCCGCACTTCGTCAGTGGCGGTCAACTCGTCTTGGGTAATGCGGTGCCCGCGCCGCTCCCGAATCCGGGTACGCCCGCGAGTCTTTCGGCTGCACCGGCGGTGACCGAACCCACGTCTGCGGCCAAGCCCGCCGTGACGTCGGTGACCGCTGCCGTGCAGCCGGCCGTCGACAGCCGGACTGCCGCACCGGTGCAGGGCGCCCCCGAAGCGCCGGTCGCGACGGCAGTCGCCGATTCGCCCGAGGGCGATGCGCAGGTGGTGGACCGGCCCGCGACGACGCCGGACCGCGAGTCCCCCGGCACCGGCACCGGCACCGGCACCGACACCGACGCCGGGACCGCTGCGGACGGGTCGCCGGCGGCAGACACCGTCGACGCCAAGAAGGCGGCGCGCACCGAACGCAATGGTGGTTCCAAGACTGCCGCCGCGCCGAAGGCCCCGAAGAAGACGCAGCAGGGCGGCACCGCGGCGAAGTCGGCCACCTCCGCCGGGGCGGCCAAGCCCGCCGGGGCGGGGGAGGGCTCGGCCCAAAGGAGCGACGATTGACGTCCTGATTGGCGCGGAGCCGTAGCTCGACGGCTTGGCTGCGGCTCGGCGTGCCGACGTGGCGAAGCGCGTCGCGTCGGCCATGATGCATCTGTGACTTCTGAGGCGAATGTGACCAGTGAGGAGCGGACCGACGACGTCGAGGCGCCTGCCGCGGCCACGCAGGCATCGCCTCCGGCGCCTGCCGCGTCGGAACCGTCGGAACCGTCGGAATCGTCCGGGCCAGACGTGCCCGAGCCCGCCCCCGCGCCACCGACGACGCCCCCCGCCAAACGCTGGAAGTGGTCGACGCCATCCTCGCCTGTCACCCGCGAACAGGCCGACGAGGTCGGCCGCGCAGTCGTCAAGGCGGGCAACGCCTTCGGGCGCATCATCGCGGGCGCGGCCAGTCTGATCGGCGGAGCCTGCCGCGGCATCGGCCAGCTCGTCGGGCAGGCGTGGCGCGGCATCGGTGCGGTACCGGCGACCGTGCGCTTGGCGCTGATCCTGGGTGTGCTCGCCCTGCTGGGCGTCGTCGGGTCGGTCGCCGCACACGGCACCGTGGCCCTCGCGTGCGCGGTGGTGGTGGTTCCGGTGTGCTCGCTGGGTCTCGGCGTGCTGTGGCACCGCTGGTATCTCGGACAGGCCGCCGAACCGGCCGGGGCGCAGGCGGCTGCCGATGCTCCGGCCCTGCCTCCCTCGGACATGCGCCGCTCGGTGGAGTACGTCGACCGCAAGCTCGCGGTGGTGCTCGAGGCGCTGGGAACCGAACGCCACCAGCACGCCATCGTCGCGCTGTTCCAGGCCAAGACCGCCGTGGAGTTCGCGCTCGGCACGGAGGCCGATCCGGCGCGCGACGCGGAGCTGCCCGCCGCCGTCGACGAGCAGTTCCTTCGCCCCCGTATTCGAGCAGGTGCCGCCAATCGCTCGTTGCGAGAAGGCAATTCGCTGGCGGCATCGTGAACGGTCGGGTGGCGCTCGTCGAGGACGACTACACGCTGGTGATCAACCGCGGCGCCCACGCGGGCGTGGTCGCGGGCATGGTGTTCGCGGTATACGCCGACGACGGCCAGGTGATCACCGACCCGGAATCCGGTCGCGAACTGGGGACGTTGCGCCGTGAGGTGCTCCGCGTGCGGGTGTTCGACGTCGCCCCCCTCTATGCCAGGGCGCACACGTTCGTCGACACGGCCGACGTGCACGGGCTGCTTCGGGTGCCGTTCGAGTCCGACGGTGGCGAGGACGTCGTCACGGTGGACGTCGGCGACGTGGTGGAGCTGGTGTCCCACGAAGGGGCGGCCCAGCGCCGCGACGAGCTGGGGACCTGACGCCCGTCTTTGCCGCGGCATGCGCCGGCGCACCCGGTGAAGCTCTGCGCGACGCCGCGTCCACCGCTTGCCGGGGACTCCGTTGACACGCAGGGCAGTTTTAGCTGATTCGCTTGCGATCATGCTCAACGCGGTTCTAGGCTTTGCCAGACGCCCGGGGGATGCCAGGCGCATTCTACGTCAGGGGTGGTCCATGCTCGTTCGCCTTTTCGTCGCCGTGCTCGCCGTCGGGGCGGTTGCCGTGGGAGTCGCGCCGGTGGCGTCGGCCGGCGGTCCGTACCGCAACTGCAGCGAGGCCCACGCCGACGGGCGCTACGACATCCCGCAGGGTGATCCGGACTACTGGGACAAGGGTGATCGCGACAAGGACGGCATCGCCTGCGAGTCCTGACGTTCGGCGCGGCTCAGCCCGCCGGCTGCCAGCCGCGCATGGCCGTGTCCATCTGCTCGTGGTCGAGACCGGCGACCGGGATGGGCTCTTGGCCGTCCCGGTAGCGCATACCGTCGATCAGCAGCGCCAGATAGCGCCGCCACAGCTGGGGTTCGACGTGGCCGGCCCACTCGCTCACCGTGCCCGCCAGCATGCCGAGGATCGGCATGTCGGTGGGTTCGACGTCGGGTCGCAGATAGCCGTCGTCGCGCGCGCGTTCCAGCAGTTTGGACACCGACGGGTCGAGGCGTTCGCGCGCGCACTCGACGCGGTAACCGCCGTACGCGGTGCTGTACACCATCTGGCGCAGGCCCCGGTCGGTCGCCGTCAGCTCGCACAGATGCTCGGCGAACCAGACGAAACCGTCCCACGAATTCTCCACGCGCAGTGCGGCTTCGGCGAGACACGCCACCTGGTCAATGCCGTCCTCGAAGATCGCCTCCAGTAGCTCCTCCTTGGTGGCGAACCGGCGATAGACCGTGCCGACGCCCACGCCCGCGTGGTGCGCGACGTCGTTGAGCGTCGCCTCGAGTCCCTTCTCGGCGAACAACTCACGCGCGGCCTCGAGCACGCGCCGCCGATTGCGCTCCGCGTCCTTGCGCAGCCCTCGGCATGGCTTGTCAATCATGGAACCCACTTTAGTGACGTGCGTAACGGAACCAGTGTAACCGGATTGACTCTATCCGCTTTTGCGCTTAGGTTGCCTACGTACTTCGTTGGCCGCTCTCCGGCGCGCGGCTGCACCCCATCGGACGGCGCGACCTCGCGTGCCGTCCGAGCGCGCCCGCAGACGTCTCTACGCCTGTCCGCGAGGGCTTTTGGAAGGAGCTGCGGTCATGGTCACCGCGATCAAGCGAGTGTGGTTGCCCGTTCTGATCGTCGTCGCGGTGGCGATCGGCGCGGTCACGGTGTCGCACCTGCGCTCGGTGTTCGGCGCCGACGGCGCCGTGGTGACCCCGGTCGGGGCGGACACCGCCGAGAAGTTCAACCCGAAGGTCGTGGTGTACGAGGTCTTCGGATCCGGTTCCAGCGCCGTCATCAACTACACCGACCTCGACGGGCTGCCGCAGCGCACCGGCGAGGTGGCGCTGCCGTGGTCACTGCGACTCGAGACCACCGATCCGTCGGTGCAACCCAACCTGTTGGTGCAGGGCGACGGTCAATCGATCGGCTGCCGCGTCCTCGTCGATGACGAGGTCAAGGACGAAAGGACGGCCCAGGGCGTGAACGCCGCAACCTACTGCTTGGTGAAGGCCGCATGAGCACGTTCGTCGACGACGCCCCGACCGACGCGATGCCGCCGGCGCGGCACGTGAAGCGCCCGGTGATCGCGAGGTTCCTGCGCACCTTCGCCGTCCCGGTGGTGCTCGTCTGGATCGCCATCATCGCCATCCTCAACGTCAGCGTCCCCCAGCTCGCCGAGGTGGGCAAGCTGCGCGCGGTCTCCATGAGCCCCAACGACGCACCGTCGCTCATCGCCACCAAGAAGGTCGGCGAGGTGTTCCAGGAATACGACACCAGCAGCAACGTGATGATCGTGCTGGAGGGCGACGAGCCGCTGGGTGCCGACGCCCACACCTACTACGACGAGTTGGTGCGCCAGCTGCGCGCCGACCCGAAACACGTTCAGCACGTGCAGGACTACTGGGGCGACACGCTGACCGCAGCGGGTGCCCAGAGCATCGACGGCAAGGCCGCCTACGTCCAGGTGTACGTGGCGGGTGATCAGGGCGAGGCGCTGGCCAACGAGTCGGTGGAGGCCGTCCGCGACATCATCGGCAAGGTGGCCGCGCCGCCCGGCGTCAAGGCCTACGTCACCGGTCCGGCGGCGACCACCACCGACCAAAACGCGGTCGGCGACGCCAGCATGGAGACGATCGAGGCGCTGACCTTCGGCGTCATCACCATCATGCTGCTGCTGGTCTACCGCTCCATCATCACCACCGTCATCACGTTGTTCATGGTGGTGCTCTCCCTCATGGGGTCGACGGGCACCATCGCGTTCCTGGGCTATCACAACGTGTTCGGCCTCACCACGTTCGCCACCAACATGGTGGTGACGCTGGCCATCGCCGCCGCCACCGATTACGCCATCTTCCTGATAGGCCGATATCAGGAGGCGCGGCGCAAGGGCTATGACCGCGAAACCGCCTACTACGACATGTTTCACGGCACGGCCCACGTCGTGCTCGCATCCGGTCTGACCATCGCCGGTGCCACCTTCTGCCTGCACTTCACCCGGTTGCCGTACTTCCAAACCATGGGCATCCCGCTGTCGATCGGCATGGCGATGGTGGTGGCGATCTCGCTGACGCTGGGTCCGGCCCTGATCTCCATCCTGACGCGCTTCGGCAAGGTGTTGGAGCCCAAGCGCATGCAGCGCGCCCGTGGTTGGCGGCGCGTCGGCGCGGCGACGGTGCGCTGGCCGGGTGCGGTGCTCGTCATGGCGATCGTGCTGTGCCTGGTGGGCCTGCTGACCCTGCCGGGCTATCACACCAGCTACAACGACCGCATATACCTGCCCAAGGACATCCCGGCCAACGTCGGGCAGGCGGCGGCCAACCGGCACTTCTCCGAGGCCAAGATGAACCCCGAACTGGTGATGGTGCAGGCCGACCACGACCTGCGCAACCCCGCGGACTTCCTGGTGATCGACAAGATCGCCAAGGCCATGGTGCGCGTCAACGGCATCGCCCAGGTGCAGACCATCACCCGTCCCGACGGCAAGCCCATCGAGCACGCGTCGCTGGCCTACACCATGAGCCAGAGCGGCACGGGCTCGCTGCTGAACAACGACTATCAGCAGACGGTGCTCGACAACACGCTCAAGCAAGCCGACGACCTGCAGACGACCATCGACTCGATGGAGAAGATGCAGAGCATCACCTTGCAGATGGCCGACGTCACCCGGCGGATGGCCGACAAGTTCAAGACCACCTCGGGTGACACCAACGAGATCCGCAATCACCTCGCCGATTTCGACGACTTCTTCCGGCCGCTGCGGGCGTACTTCTACTGGGAGCCGCACTGCTTCGACATCCCGGTGTGCTGGTCCATCCGGTCGCTGTTCGACACGCTCGACGGCATCAACACCCTGTCGGACGACTTCCAGGACCTGGTGCCCGACATCGAGGAATTGGCCACGCTGACACCGCAGTTGGCCGCATTGATGCCGGCCATGATCCAGACGATGAAGAACCAGAAGCAGATGCTGCTGAACCAGTATCAGGCGCAGAAGGCTCAGCAGGATCAGAACATGGCCCAGCAGAACAACGCGACCGCGATGGGCCAGGCGTTCGACCAGTCGCTCAACGACGACAACTTCTACCTGCCGCCGGAGGCCTTCCAGACCGCGGACTTCAAGCGCGGCATCAAGCTGTTCCTCTCGCCCGACGGACATGCGGTGCGCTTCACGGTGTTCCACCAGGGTGACCCGCTCAGCGAGGAGGGCACGTCGCACATCGACCCCCTGCGGACCGCTGCCGTCGACGCCATCAAGGGCACGCCCCTGGAGGGTTCCACGGTGTACGTCGGTGGCAGTGCCGCGACGTACAAGGACATGCAGCTCGGTGCCGACTACGACCTCCTGATCGCGGCCGTGGCATCGCTCATCCTGATCTTCCTGATCATGGTGTTGTTGACGCGCGCCATCGCGGCCGCCGCCGTCATCGTCGGCACGGTGGTGCTCAGCCTCGGTACCTCGTTCGGTCTGTCGGTGCTGGTGTGGCAGCACCTGATCGGCATCCCGCTGCACTGGATGGTGCTGCCGATGTCGGTGATCGTGCTGCTGGCCGTCGGCGCGGACTACAACCTGCTGCTGGTGTCCCGGATGAAGGAGGAGTACCACGCGGGCTTGAACACCGGCATCATCCGCTCGATGGCGGGCACCGGCTCGGTGGTCACCTCGGCGGGCCTGGTGTTCGCGTTCACCATGATCGGCATGGCGGTCAGCAACCTCATCATCATCGGCCAGGTGGGCACCACCATCGGTCTGGGTCTGCTGTTCGACACCCTGGTCGTGCGGTCGCTGATGACGCCGTCGCTGGCCGCGCTCCTCGGGCGCTGGTTCTGGTGGCCGCTGCAGGTGCGCAAGCGCCCGAAGCCGGCTCCGTGGCCGCAGCCCAGGCAGGTAGCCACGGCAGTGCCGCCGGGGACGGGAGCGGCGGTGCCGCCGGGCGCGGCCACCGAGTAGCGGCCCGCGCTCAGCTGGGACGGTCGAAGGGGTCGCTCACGGGCCAACCGCCGGCGAGCAGCCGTTCCTTGACACGCTCGGTGTCGGTCGGGGAGGGCAACTCGTCGGTCACCTGGGTGATCCGTACGCGGATGTCGGTGACGTCGACCGGCAACTCGCCGGTGGCGGCCAGCTCCTCGGCCAGCGTCACCACCTCGTCCTCGCTGAGGCGGCGGCGCAGCAAGGCGAGCAGCGGCTCCCGATCGGCTTCCGGAACGCCCTCCGGATAGCCGGCACGCAGAAAGTCGAGGACCTTCCGCAACGCGTCGGAAACCGACACTGCAGCACCCTCCCGTGTCGTGGGCCACCCATCCCCGGCAACCCCGCTCCCACCCTAGGCCGCACTCAGCGAGCGGTGAACGGGGACACAGGGCATTCCCAGGTGGCCGTCAGTCGCGGTCTGCGGTCCGTTAACCTGCGGTTCACCTGGTGTCACGTGGCTTGACGCGGACGGCCTATCGTTGATCGATGCGCACCGACTACCACGACAAGCTGGACGCCCTCAGCGGCGCCTTGGCCACGATGTGCGGAGTCGCGGGCGATGCGATGGAACGGGCGACGAAGGCACTGCTCGACACCGACCTCGCCGAGGCCGAACAGGTGATCACCGAGCACGACCGGCTCACCCGGATGCAGACCGAAGCCGAGGAAGCGGCGTTCTCGCTGCTCGCCCTGCAGGCGCCCGTCGCAGGCGAGCTGCGCACCGTCATCTCCGTCATGCAGAGCGTCGCCGACGCCGAGCGCATGGGCGGCTTGGCGCTGCACGTCGCCAAGCTGGTCCGACTGCGCCACCCCGCGGCCGTCGTTCCCGAACAGACGCAGGCCGACTTCGCCGAGATGGGCCGCATCGCCGTCGACCTGGCGCAGGCCGCGCAGGCCGTCGTGCGCTCGGCCGACCCCGAACGCGCCGCCCGCATCCGCGAGGACGACGACGCCATGGACCGCATGCACCGCCACCTGTTCACGCTGCTGCTGGACCGCAGTTGGGAACACGGCGTCGCCGCGGCCGTCGACGTCACCTTGCTCGGCCGGTTCTACGAGCGATTCGCCGACCATGCGGTCGAGATCGGGCGCCGCGTGGTGTTCCAGGCGACGGGCCAGCAGCTCACCGACGACTGAGTCGGCCCGGTCTGCCAGACTTGGCCTCCGTGTCTGCCCGAAATCGGATCGTGGTCCCGTGACCGAACCCGTCGCCGACAGTGCCGACTTCTCGTCGGTGGGGCACGCCGCAAAGGTCTGCGCGACGGCGATCGCCGCGGGTGTGGCCATCGGCTTCATCGGCGGCGCGTTCCGCTGGTGCCTGGAGAAGGCGGACCACCTGCGACTGGACTTGGTGACGTGGTCGCACACGCTGCCCGGTCCGGGATGGCTGGTACCCGTGGTGGCTGCGGCACTGGGGGCGGCCATCGCGGCACTCATCGTCAGGTGGGTGCCGTTGGCGGCCGGCAGCGGCATTCAACACGTCGAGGCGGTGTTCCGCGGTGACGCCAGCCCGCCGCTGCTGATCCTGTTGCCCGCCAAGTTCATCGGCGGCCTGTTCTCGATCGGCTCCGGGTTGGTGCTGGGCCGGGAGGGGCCCACCGTGCACATGGGCGCCGCGATCGGCGCCGAGGCCGCGCGGCAGGCGCGGCTCGACGATTCCGGCGTGCGGATGATGCAGACGGCGGTCGGGGGTGCGGGCCTGGCGGTGGCGTTCAACGCGCCGGTCGCGGGCACGCTCTTTGCGCTGGAGGAGGTCACCAAGTCTTTTCGGCTGCAGGCGGTCCTGGCGACGCTGCTGGCCGCATGCACGTCGGTGGCGTGCATGCGGGTGCTGCTGGGCAACTCCCCGGACTTCGCCGTCGCCGACATCGCCGCGCCGGACCTGGGCTGGCTGCCGGTGTTCGCCGTGTTCGGCTTGCTGACCGGCTTCCTCGGCGGTGCGTACAACCGGCTGACGCTGTGGTTCCTGGATCACGTGACCGGGTTCCGGCGGCTGTCGCCGATCACCAAGGCCACGCTGATCGGCGCGGTGATCGGAGTCGTGATGATCGTCTACCCCCTCGGGGTGGGTGGGGGCGACACGTTGACGCAGTTAATCCTCAGTGGTCACCAGTTCGTGGTGCCGGTGGTGGTCGGCTACCTGCTGGTGCGCTTGGTCGCAGGCCCGCTGTCCTACTCGGCGACGGTGCCGGGCGGCCTCTTCGCACCGCTGCTGGCGGTGGGCGCGCTGTGGGGGCTGCTGTTCGTGGGCGTGGTGGACCTCGTCTGGCCAGGCGATCTGGCGGCGCTCGCGGTGCCGATGGCGTTGGTGGGCATGGCCGCGTTCTTCGGAGCGACGGTGCGGGCGCCGGTCACCGGTGTCGTGGTGGTGCTGGAGATGACGGCGACGACGTCGGTGGTGGTGCCGATGCTGGCCGCGACGGCCGCGGCTGTCGTGGTCGCCGAGCTGACGGGGTCGCCGCCGATCTACGACAGCCTGCGGGAGCGCATGACACCGGAGTTGCAGGACCCGCCGCGGGCTTGACGCGGTGGGGGACGAACATCCATAGCGTTTCCTCAAGGCCCGCTTCGATTGTCCTCAGTCGATCGCGGCACAGTCGAAAGCATGAACACGTGGATGGATCCGTCGCATCGGCCGGCGCTGGTCCGATATGCGTTGGCCGTCACGTTTGCCGTCACCCTGCTGGCGGTGGTCACCATGGTGGGTACCGAGGCGCACTGGGTGCACGACGTGGGCACCGCCGTGGGGTTCGCGGCGGCGTTCGCCGCCATCGCCATGGCCTCGGTCGAGTGGGAGCGCGGCGTGGCCACGGCGCAGTCGGCGGGGCTGGTGGAGTGACGCCGGCCGGGTTGCCGGCTGATGCGGGGTCGGCCGTCGGTGGTGTTCGGCTGGGCGCCGTCAGCATCCATTGCCGGCAGGCCGTCACGGCGGTGCTGCTCGCGGCGGGTGGTGTTCCGGTGCCCAGGGGTCGTCGATGATCGTCCCGGTGTGGTCTGGCGCCGGCCCGGCGGTGCCCGCGTCGGCGTGACCGGCCCACGTCCCTTCCCTCGATTCACCTGTCGCGCAGGCGCTTTCCCCAACGTGCGGTGGTGGGTGCAGGCGTTCCGGTTGATGGTAGGTGTTCACCCTCGTCTGGCCACGGTCCAAGAGTTGCGGGGTAGCCATTCGACGTCGTGGCGTTCGTTCATGCGGGTGGTCCAGCCGCCGGTCGTGCCGACGAGGCGGTTGTCCGCGCCGCAGGCGAGGGCGTTGTCGTTGACGTTGGTGTTGCCGCCGTGGGCGAAGTCCTTCTTCGCGTGGTGGACTTGGCAGCCGTAGGCGGGCACGGTGCAGCCGGGTTTGGTGCAGCCGGCGTCGCGGGTGATCAGGGCGAGGCGTTGCACGACGGTGGCGGTGCGGCGGGTTTGGAAGAGGTCGAGGACCTTGCCGGTGGCGTCGTCGAACAGGGTCAGGAATCCGGTGGTGGTGGATTGGGCGGCGAGCTGCAGGATGTCGCGGCGGGTGAGCACGGTGCCGCTGCCGGTGACGCCGACTCCGGCGCGGGATTCCAGATCGGCGAGGGTGGTGTGGATCAGGATGGCGGTGGGGACGCCGTTGAGGTGGCCCAGTTCGCCCTTGGCCAGGGCCGTGCGGTGGAGGAACGCCAACGCGTCGTGACGCCGCTGGGCCAGGGTGCGGTCGTCGGCGTCGATCTGCGCTTGTGACGGTGTGCCGGAGGTGCACGGGTCGTCGTCGGCGGGGTTGCACATGCCGGGGGCGGCGAACTTCGCCAACAGGACTTCCAGGGCGGCCCAGGCCGCGGCGGTCATCACCACGTTTACCGCCACGGTGCCATCGGCGGCCTGCTTGCCGACGGTCACGCCGCGGCGACGCATCCCATCGTCGTCGGTGGGTTCCGGCCCGTCCTGATCGAGGAGGTACAGCGCACGCGCGAGGTCGGCGGCCAGCTGGTGCGGCGCCATCGACATCGCGGCCCGCGCCCAGGCGACCTCCAACTCCGACCGCTGCATCGGGTCGACGTGGCCGGGGATCTTGGCGACGGCGTCGCGGATCACGGTCACGTGGTCGGCGTTTGATCACCCCGTGCGCCACCGCGATCTCGGTGGCGGGCAACGTGGGTGGCATCGGCTGTCCGGTCAGGGAACGTCGGGGCCCGAGGTCGGCGGCGATGGCGACGCGGCGTTTGGCTTCCCTGGGGTGCAGGTTCAGCCGGGTCTGCAGTGCATCGGCGAGACTCTTGGCCCCCAACCGCGCTGGCGGGGTGTCGGCGTCCAGAGCGTTGATCAGGCGATGTTCGAGCGCGGGGATGCGGCAGCGGTGGGTTTCCAGCTCGGCCAGGAGTTCCACCCGTTCGGCGGCGTCGAGTGATTCGAGGTCACAGGCGGCCAACGCGTCGACGGCGGCGCGCAACGCTGCCACCGCCTCTGACACCGCCCCGCCCACGCTCCCCGCCCGCACGCTTCGAACATACATTCGACCTCTGACATCTTCGGGCCGTCATCCGCAGCCCCCGCGCGATGTGACTGTCGGGCGGTTGCCCCGCCCGGCCCGGCGGGACGAAATCCTCAGCCCGCCTGCCACGCCCGCGCGGCGACGAGTTCGGGCACCAACACCTCCACGAGCAACCGCACGTCGTCGCGGTCGTCGCCGGGGAACCGCACGTGGTGGCCCGCCCCCGGCACCACCCCGCCCACGCCGACGACCGTCGTCCCCCGCGCCGTCGTCCACTCCGCCGCCTGCTCCTCCCACGGCGACCCCGCGAACACCAGCATTCGGTAGTCCGTGGTCTTCGTCAGGTAGACGTCGACGTGGCTCCAATCGCCAGTCTCGCAGCCCACGGCCGCCCGCCGCGGCCCCTCCCGCAGCATCAGCGCGCCCTGCTGCGCCGAACAGAACCGATGCGCGGGCGCCGCCAGATGCGTGCCCGCCGGACCCAGCAGCATCTCGGAAACCGTTGGCAACCAGTCCGATTCGGTGGCCAACAGGTGCTCGGAGGCGTCGGCGGCGGCGGTCACCACGTCCGCGAGCCGCGCCCGGTCGTCTCCCACCAGATGCGCCTCCAGCGCCATCAGGGAGATCAACGTGTGCTGGTAACTCCGGCACGCGACCCCGCCCACCTCGGGTTGCGCATCCAGGGACACCACGGCATCGCAGTGCTGTGTGATCGCCGAATCGGCGGTGTTGGTCAGTGCGACCGTTCGCACCCCCTCGGGCAGGCGGGTCAACGCATCCAGCGTCTCCACCGATCCGCCGCTCGCCGACGTCGCCACCACCAGCGTGCCCGGTCCCCAATCCGGGATGAGCCTGCTGGACGCCAACTCCGACACCGCCACCACGCCGCGCGACCGCAACCGCGCCGCCGCCACCCCGGCGGCATACGCCGACGAACCCATGCCCAGGAACACCACCCGCTCGATCCCTGCGGGCACCACGCCCGCCCACGGATCCTGCGCACGCAGCCGCTCGGCGGTGGCGCGCAACACCTCCGGCTTGCGAACCAGGTCGGCGGCGAAGCCGTCGGCGATCACGAGCGAATCCCTTCGTCGAGCAACGCTGGTAGCGCAGCATCCGGCACGTACATCCACCGCGGCAGATGTCGTGCAGCGTAGACGATCTCGCGCAGCACCTGCTGCAGGCGCAGCGCGTGCAGCTGGCCGGGGTCGTACAGGCCGCCGTACCCTCGCTCGCCCAGCCGCGCGACGTAGGCGCCCAGGAACGCCTCACGCCCCGCCGCGTCCGCCGCGGCCAGCGCCCCCGGTTCCAGGTCGGCGTACGTGCGCGCCACGATCGCGACGTGGGCGAGTGACTGGGCCATGCCCGCGACGTCCAGGGCAGCGGGTATCGGCAGGGCTCGCCGCGAGGCGGGCAGCACCGGATTGCCGTCGAAGTCGGTGACCACGAACCGCGACCCGGCCCGCAGCACCTGACCCACGTGCAGGTCACCGTGCCCGTCCAGGACGGGGGCTGCGGGCAGGGTCCCCAGGACGTCGAGGACGTCGGCGACGTCGGCGCGCCGATCCTTGACCAGCGCGACGCTCACCGAATCCGCGAGCCCGCAGACCGTGTCGAGGACGTCGAACGCGTCGGCTCGCCACCGCCGGGCATCGTCCGCCGACGCCGGCACCGCCGTACCCGCGAGCCCCGCGTGCATGTCGGCGACCAATCGGCCGACGTGGCCGGTGGCCGTGACGAGCCCCGTGCGGTCGCCGCTGCTCGCCGCCGCGGTGATCGACTCGACGGCCCACGTCCAGCCGTCGACGGCACCGGCGACGTACTCGTCGACCGCAGCCGCCAGCGTCGGCTCCGCGTGCGGCGGATGCCAGACGACCAGACCCCATGGCGCGGGCATCCCGGTGAACCCGGCCGCACGCAGGGCCGCAATGCGCGGCGGCGCCGGATGTGGCCCCTCCTGAAGGTGCGTGGCCCACTTGACCACCGCGGCGTCACCGACGATGACGGACTCGTTGGTCTGATCCACGCCGATGGCCCGTTCCCCGCACACGGCATCACCCGTCCACGTGCGCAAGGTGAAGGCGCCGACGGCACCCTCGCCGTCCACGCCGGCGAGCACGGCCAGCAACGCCTCGGCGACACCGTCGCCCGCCACCGCACGGCGCCACCCGCCACCCGCGTGCACCTGCGGGAGCGCGGCGAGGCCGGTGGCAGTCGCCACGATGGCCAGCCGCATGCCCTCGGCGAGGTCGAGGACGTCGAGGGTCTCAGCGCTCGCGGTGGCGGACACCGACCTCCTCGATGACGTCGGCGCCGGTCCGCAAGCCGTCGCGCGCCCGGATGGCCGTCCCGACGTCGTCTAGCCGCCTCCGTAGCGCGATGTCCCCGAGCAGCCGCTCGACCGCGTCGGTCAGCTCGTGGTCGGCGAAACCGTAGGTGTCCAGCCGCACGCCGAACCCCAGTTCGTCGATGCGCTGGGCATTCTCGTACTGATCCCAGAACAGCGGCAACACGATGAGCGGCTTGCCGAAGTGCAGTGTCTCGGTGACGGTGTTGTTGCCGCCGTGCGAGATCACCAGGTCGACCTGGGGGATGACCTTGGTCTGTGGCACCATCTGCTCGCCGACCATGTTGGGAGCCAACGTGATTCGATCGGCTTGCGGGCCCTTGCTGACGATGAATCGGTGCCTGGTGGTCGCGAGTACGTCGACGAGCCGTTGCATCAGGTCGACGTCGGCCCCGCCGAGTGACCCCAGCGACAGGTAGATCAGTGCGCTGTCGGCCGGACGGTCGGCGACCGCGGCGGGCAGCACGTACTCCTCGTCGGTCTCGCGCACGCTGGAGTCCATCCGCGTCCACGTGTCGTCCAGCGGCCTCGCCTGCAGGTAATCGGCCTCGGCGGGGTAGACGTAGAGGTTGGCCGCGGCGTCGCGCGGCATGAACTCCAGATCGGGCAGCCCGGGGGCGCCCTGGGCGCGCACCCAGGCGTCGAAGTCCGCCCACAGCTCGCGGTGGGTGCGCTCGAACTCCGCGCGGTAGGCCTGCCACTGGCCGTCGTCGGCGCTCGGCAGCCCGGAGAACGGTGGTGGCACACCGGGTCCGCTGACCTCCAGCGGACTGCAGGACACGATGCGCACGAACGGCCTGCCCGACGTCACCAGCGCGGGGAACAGCACCACGTTGTCCTCGACGAGGACGTCGGGTCGATGGGTCTCGATGATCTCGCGCAACCGCGGCTCGCAGTACTTCGCCCCGTCGATCAGCGCCTGGTAGGTGGGCTTGATGAACGATTCGAGCTGCTCGACGGTCGGCTTGCGGAACTCCGGGGCCGTCTCGGCGATGAAGTCGGTCCAGAACTTGCCCGCATCGTCGTCGCCCGCGTCGGCGGCGGGTTCGGCCAGGTCGACGAGTTCCTCGACGAACCCGAACGGCGCGAGCTTGCCCGCCCACGAACTCTCGGCGGCGAACACGATGCGATGCCCGCGGTCCCGCAGGATGGCAGCCAATCCGATGCACTGGTTCGTCGGCCCGTACGCCGACTCCGGCCAGAACATGATGGTCAAGGGGGTCGGCGCGGTTGCCATGCGACGCGTGCTCCTCGGGCTCGGGGGTGCTCGGATGGACCCTACTGCCCGACCCCCCGCGCCGCCGTTCAAACCGGTCAGCGCGTGCAATCGAGGTTGACCGCGATGGTGCGGCGCTCCACCACCTCGACGAGGTGGTCGCCGAAGCGCTGCAGCCGGCGCTGCTCGCGCGCCGTGCCCACCGACCGAACCTCGCACTGGGACAGTGGTGCGCTGCCGATCCGGCTGGTCTTGACGTCGAAGCCCTGCGCCTCCAACTGCGCTATGGTCAGTTCCGCCGAACCGGCCGCGGCTGCGGTCGGTGCGAGCAACGCGGCGGTGACGACGAGGGTGACCGCTGCGACGACGTGCTTCATGGGTGACTCCTTTGCTCGGCGGTCGGTCCGCCGTGGGGACTGCCGACGATGTTGTCGCAGGCGGGGCGGTCGTACATGAAGGCTTCGTGGAGACTGCGTGGAGATCGCCGGCAGGCCACGACGTGGCCGTCGTGGGTCGAAACGACGCGGCGGGCTCGACCACCGGTCTAGCGTGAGATCCCGCACCACCGAGAGGGGAGACGCACATGCGAAGCGGTCGCACACGGCACGCCGCGATGGCAACCGCGAGACGAGCATCCTTGCGAGGGTTCGTGATCGCGGCCATCGCCGTGATGGTCGGGACTCTGGGCGGCGCGATGCTCACCGCGCCGCAGGCCCGCGCGGACGGCGAGAACTACGTCATCGCGACCGATACGACGTTCGCGCCGTTCGAGTTCCAAGATGCGAAGGGCAACTTCGTCGGCATCGACATGGACCTGATCCGGGCGATCGCCGAGGACCAGAAGTTCACCGTCGACATCAAGCCGCTGGGCTTCGACGCCGCGCTGCAGGCGGTGCAGGCCAACCAGGCCGCGGGCGTGATCGCGGGCATGTCGATCACCGATGCGCGCAAGAAGGTATTCGACTTCTCCGAGCCGTATTTCGAGTCCGGCGTGCAGATGGCCGTGCTGGCGAGCAACGACGACGTGAAGTCCTACGAGGACCTGCGCGGCAAGCGCGTCGCGGTCAAGGACGGCACGGAGGGCGCCACGTTCGCCGAGTCGATCAAGGACCGGTACGGCTTCGACATCGTGTCGTTCCCCGACTCGGCCTCGATGTTCGAAGAGGTCAAGACCGGCAACTCGGTGGCCGCGTTCGAGGACTACCCGGTGCTGCTCTACAACATCCAGCAGGGCAGCGGCTTCAAGACGGTGACGCCCAAGGAGAAGGGCTCCAGCTACGGGTTCGCGGTGAACAAGGGCCAGAACGCCGAGCTGCTGCAGAAGTTCAACGCCGGGCTAAACAACCTCAAGGCGTCGGGCAAGTACGACGAGATCGTCAACACCTACCTCGGCGAGGGGACGACCGAGGCCGACAACTCGTTCTTCGGCTTGCTCAAGAGCACCTTCCCCGTCTTGTTGGAAGGCCTGAAGATGACCGTCATCCTGACGGTCGTGTCGATCGCGATAGCGCTCGTGCTCGGCGTGATCTTCGGTCTGTTCCGCGTGTCGCGGGCCATCTGGCTGCGTGCCATCGGCACCACCTACGTCGACATCTTCCGCGGCACACCGCTTCTGGTGCAGGCGTTCTTCATCTACTTCGGCATCCCGTCGGCGCTGGGCTTCCAGATGTCGGCGCTGACGGCCGGCATCATCACGCTGTCGCTGAACGCCGGCGCCTACATGACCGAGATCGTGCGCGGCGGCATCCAATCCGTGGACAAGGGGCAGATGGAGGCGGCCCGCAGCCTCGGCATCGGCTACCTGCCGACCATGCGCAAGGTCATCCTGCCGCAGGCCGTTCGCACGATGATCCCGTCCTACGTCAACCAATTCGTCATCACGCTCAAGGACACGTCGATCCTGTCGGTCATCGGCATCGCCGAGCTGACCCAGACCGGCCGGTTGATCATCGCGCGCAACTACCAGTCCTTCACGATGTGGCTCATCATCGGCATCATCTACTTCGTGGTCATCATGGCGTTGACCAAACTCTCCGACCGACTCGAACGCCGGCTCGTCAAGTAGGAGCACAGTGACATGAACCAATTGATCACCGAGGCAGCGGCATCCGAGTCCAAGGACAAGGTCAAGATCCGCATCGAGGGCCTCAAGAAGTCGTTCGGCGACCTCGTCGTGCTCGACGGCATCGACACCACGGTCAAACACGGTGAGGTGGTGTGCGTCATCGGGCCGTCGGGCTCGGGCAAGTCGACCTTCCTGCGCTGTCTGAACAAGCTCGAGGACATCACCGCGGGCAAGGTCGTCGTCGACGACTTCGACCTCACCGACCCCAAGATCGACCTGGACGAGGTGCGCCAGCACATCGGCATGGTGTTCCAGCACTTCAACCTGTTCCCGCACATGACGGTGATCGACAACGTCACGCTCGCGCCGCTACTGACCAAGAAGATGGACAAGGCCGCGGCGGAGAAGAAGGCGATGGAACTGCTGGCCCAGGTGGGTCTCGCCGAGAAGGCCCACGTCAAGCCGGCCACACTGTCCGGCGGGCAGAAACAGCGCGTCGCGATTGCGCGGGCGCTCGCGATGAATCCGTCCATCATGCTGTTCGACGAGGCCACCAGCGCACTCGATCCGGAGATGGTGGGCGACGTCCTGCAGGTGCTGCGCGACCTCGCCGAGGGCGGCATGACCATGGTCGTCGTGACGCACGAGATGGGCTTCGCCAGGGAAGTGGCGTCACGGGTGATCTTCATGTGCGACGGCAACATCGTGGAGGACGCCAGCCCCGCGGAGCTGTTCGACAACCCCAAGCACCCCCGACTGCAGGACTTCCTGTCCAAGGTGCTCTAGCCATGGGGAACGTCGGCACGCCGAGAGCCTGCTGCGAAACACCTGTGTGTGCGACGATCAGCGGATGGATCGCGACGATGATCCCGAGGCGCGGATCAGGGCTCTCGAGAAGCCGTTGAGCGACGCCGCTCAGGCCTCCGAGCTGGGGCAGGGCGAGGCACCTAGCTACGGGTACGTGCCCGCGTCGGGGGAGGGCTGGCATCCGCCACCTCCAACCCCACCGCCCGGGTACCCTTCGTACCCGCCGACGTACCCGCCGACGTACGAGCCCCAGTACCCGCCCACCTACCCGCTTGCGATACCGCCCCCGCTCGCGACGCCGCCGTCGGGCGGTCGCGGCGCCGGGTTCGTCGTGCCGATCGTGATCGCCGTCCTGGCCTTCGCGATCGCGGGCGTGGTGTCGTTCTTCCTGTTCTCGCGCACCTCGTCCGACGGTGGCACGACCGGGCCCGGCGTCGCCGGTGGCGGGGCGACGCTCGCCGACACGCCGCAGGATCGGCCGTCGCTCGATGGCGCCAAGACGATGCCACCCGGGTCGTCGTTGCCCGGTCCGGACGTCCCGCTCCCGCCGCCGGGTACCGACATCAGCGCGGGCGGCATCGACGAACGGCAGACCATCGCCTGCAACGACAGCACGCTGAGCATCAGTGGGATCGACAACACGTACACCGTGCTGGGGCACTGCGCGTCGCTCGCGGTGTCCGGACAGGGCAACGTGGTGATCGTCGAATCGTCGGGCACCATCTCGGTGTCGGGCATCGAGAACCGCGTGACCTATCGGTCGGGAACCCCGGACGTCTCCGAGTCCGGTTTCGACAACGTGGTCGAGCCCGGCTGACTCGCGGTCACCGAGTTAGCCAGCCCGCCGCGAACGCCCCGCGGACGGTGAACACGCCGTGAATGCACGATGACGGCTGCGCGGAGGAACAGGGGCAACGGGCGTCAATGTGGGCATCGTCCGTCCCTGGCGCCCCACCCGTCCGTCGCGTCGCCGAGGGCCGAAGATTTGCTGTCGTGTCCGCATGTGATTTACTTCTCACTTTGTTCGCGAAACCTAAGAGCCGGTGCCGGGCGTGGTCTTCGACACCCTCGCCGGAGGCGTTGCCACGAAGCGAAAGCTGCTGGTGCAAAACGCAAAGTGGGTTGCCCAGCGAAGATAACGAGTGCATAACGATGAGTTTCCTAAATATCGCCTGAGAGTATCGACGCGGTGACCTTGGCACGTGTCTCGCGGCCCCTGGGAACGTCGGATTCCGTCGCTACACTCGACCCAGACCTCGCCCGGTACGGGCGGAGACCACTCGAATCGAGGCCGGCGTAGGACATGCCGGCGGAGGTGTCAGAAGACAATGGCTAATGGGATGGCTAATGGGATCGAGCGCGCCGCGAGCGTGACCGGCAGCACCCCTGCGGACACCGCGACGGCGACGCTGCAGGCCGAGGCGACCGTGGGACACGGTCCGATCGCCGACATGGCCGTGGATGGGGACACCCTGGTCGTCACCAACTACGCCGACCACTCGGTCGCGGTACTGGACGCCCGCGACCTCGAGGTGAAGGGCGGCATCACCGCCCGCGAGCCGTTCGCGCTCGCGGTGGCGGGGGACAAGGCCTACGTCGGCGTCGCGTCGGTGAGCTACGACGCGGTCGCGGTGTTCGACACCCGCACGGGAGCCGTCACCGCCTCCTACCCGCTGAGCTACAGCGTCACCGCCATGACCACCAGCCCCGACGGCAAGCGCATCTTCGCCGGCCGGGCCGCCGACGGCGGCGTCGACGTCGCCGTGGTGGACGTGGTGGCCGAGCGCGTGGGCACCATCTACCTGGCCAAGGGCGACGACGTCGTCATCGACGCCATGAAGGTCGACGCCTCGGGCCGCCGCCTCTACGTCGGAACCTCCGACGCGCGGGGCAGCCGCCTCATCATCGTGGACCTGGAGAACTCGCGGGTGCGGCGCTCGGTCGAGATCGGCGGACCCATCCGCGGAATCGAGATCGGTCTCGACAGCCGTGCCTACGTGCTCACCTCGGACCTGCGCGACCGCGGCATGTTCCACGTCGTCGACCTGGTCGCCGGGCGCATCACGGCCAGCGCGGCCGTGGCCACGGCACCGATCCAGCTCGCCATGTCCGCCGACGGCAGCCGGGCGTACGTCGTCGACTACGACCGGGTCGCCGTGATCGACACCGAGACGCTCGACGTCGTCGACTCCATCACCGTGGGTGCGCGTCCGTCGTGCATCGCGGTGGGGCTGAAGCGGCTCTACGTGGCCGACTACGAGGGTGGCGTCACCGCGTTCGCGGTCGCCGCACCGACGCCCATGCTGTACGCGCCGATGATGGCGGCCAACCCGATCGCCGCCCCCCAGGTGCGCGAGCTGGCTCCCGCCTGACACGTCCGACCGCCGCGCAAGGCCGCCTCACGCCCACTGATACCGGGTCTTGGGGCGGCCTTTGCCGTAGTCGGTGAGACGGACGACCGTGCCGTCGTCGGCCAGCCGCTCCAGGTAGCGCCACGCCGTCACGCGTGACACGCCCACCTGCTTGGCCACCGCGTCAGCCGTGAGGCCGTCCGCGTGATCACGCACCGCCCTGGCGATCTCGTCGTTGGTCTGCTGCGAGGCGCCCTTGGGGGCGGCCCCACGGTCGGCCACGGTGCGCAACTCTGCCAGCGCCCGGTCCACCTCCGCCTGGCTCGCGGCGTCGACGCCCGCGGGCAGCGCCGACCGATAGCGCCGATAGCGCTCCAGCCGTTCGCGGAAGGCCGCGAACGTGAACGGCTTCAACAGGTACGCCAGCGCACCGTGGGCGACGGCCGCCCGCACCATCTCCAGATCCCGCTCGGACGTGATGGCGATGATGTCGGGCGCCGGCCGCAGCCCCGCCAGCGCCGACGCCAGGCTGATGCCGCTGGCGTCGGGGAGCCCGATGTCCAGCAGCACCAGGTCGACGGGCTCCGAGCCTGCGGTGGCCTCGGCCGCGGCCTGCATGGCGTCACGCGCGGTGTGCACCACGGCGACCGTCGTAAAGCCTTCCAGGCGCGCCAGATACGTGTGGTGCGCCTCGGCGATCAGCGGTTCGTCCTCGACGATCAGCACGCGGATGGCGGAACTCACCGACCTCCTCCCGGGATGGTCACGGTGACCACCGAACCATAGGTGACGTCGGCGGTCAGGGTACCCCCGTGCCGCTTCACCACCTGTGCGACCAACGCCAGGCCCAGACCGTGGTGCTCGGCGTCGCTGCCCGACTTCGTCGAATACCCCCGCTGCATGGCCCGGGTGAACGTCTCGGCGTCCATGCCGGGGCCGCTGTCGGCCACCCGGACCACCAGATCGGACGCCTCGAGGGTCACCGTCACCTCCACCCACGGGTCGTCCCGATCGCACGCATCCATCGCGTTGTCGACCAGATTGCCGAGCACGGTGACCAGTTCCTGCGGCGACAACGGCAGATCGTCCGCGGCCGCGGGCAGCCGGGTGTCCTCGGTGATCGTCATCGCGATGCCGCGTTCGTCGGCCTGCGCGGTCTTGCCCAGCAGCAGCGCCACCAACGCGGGCTCGCCGACGTCGGCCGACAACCGGTCGACCAAGCGCTGCGACACCGCCAATTCCTCGGTCGCGAACGACACCGCGTCCTCCGGTCTGCCCATCTCCACCATGGTGATCACGGTGTGCAGCTTGTTGGCGGCCTCGTGGGCCTGGGCGCGCAACGAATCCGTCAGCACCTGAAGGGAACTCAGCTCACCCAGCGCGCCCTGCAATTCGGTGCGATCGCGGATGGTGACCACCTCCGAGCCCTGTCCACTCGGGGAACCGGTGACCTGCGATCGGTTCACCACCAGCACGCGGTCCTCGGTGACGTGCACCTGATCGCGCACCCCCGGCTCCGACGTGCGCAGGAAGTGCGGCAGGTCGTCGAGAGCGATTCTGCCCGAGGGCAATCCGAGCAGTCGGCGGGCCTCGTCATTGGCCAGCACCACCCGTCGACCGTCGAGCACCAGCAGGCCCTCCGAGACCGAATGCAGGATCGCGTCGTGATGCTCGTACATCACCCGCAGCTCGTCGGGACGCAGACCGTGCGTCTGCCGCAACAACCTGCGCCGGATCGCCCACACGCCCACCAGCGACACCGCGAGCGCGCCCAGGCTGACCCCCACGATGGCCGGCACCTGCTCGCGCCACCGCTGCGCCAGCGTCTGCTGCGTGATGCCCGCGGCCACCAGACCCACCACCCGGCCATCGGCGGACTTCACGGGAACGATCGCGCGAATCGACGGACCGAGCGTGCCGGTGTACACCTCGGTGAAGGTCTCCCCGCGCAGCGCCTCCTGCCTGGTCCCCAGGTACTTACCGCCGATCTGGCCGGGATCGGTGTGGGTGAACCGGGTGCCGTCGGGCGCCATGATCGTGATGAACGCGATGTCGGTGTTGGTGCGGACGGCCTCGGTCACCGGTTGCAGGACCTCGGTGGCGCGACCCGAGGAGATGGCCGCCGCGGTCGACGGCGCATCGGCCAGCGCCGTGGCGATGCTGACCACCTGCTGGCGCGCCGCCGAGTCGCCGTCATGCCGGGCGTCGACGAGCGCCAGCACGCTTCCCACCAGCACCATCACCATGATGACGGCGATCTGCAACGCGATGGCCTGTCCCGCCAGCGACCGTGGCCACAACGCCGGAGTGCGCATGCCACCTCCACCGCGGCGTCCGCCGCCGAACAAAATGAACTAAAGCGTGACGTGGGTCACGCGGGGGAACACCATCCTTTCAGACCGATTTTCCGCTGCCCGAGTTCGAAGGAGAACGTAGATGGCCACCGAGGTAGACGCGGCAGCCCCGCCCGAGGAACCGAAGAAGAAGGACCGCACGCACTGGCTGTACATCGCCGTGATCGTGGCGGTCGTCGCCGGCGTCGCGGTGGGGCTGCTGGCACCCGGTGTGGGCAAGAGCGTCGGCGTACTCGGCACCATGTTCGTCGACCTCATCAAGATGATGATCGCGCCGGTCATCTTCTGCACCATCGTGTTGGGCATCGGATCGGTCCGCAAGGCCGCCACCGTCGGCAAGGTCGGCGGCCTGGCCTTCGTGTACTTCCTGCTCATGTCGACGTTCGCGCTCGGCATCGGCCTGGTGGTCGGCAACCTGCTGCACCCCGGCACCGGCCTGCACCTCACCGAGACCGCGGCCTCCAAGGGCGCCGAATACGCCGAGACCGCCCACGAGGCGGGCGGCCTCATGGACTTCGTGCGAGGCATCATCCCCGAGACCCTGTTCTCGGCACTGACGGCCGGCAGCGTGCTGCAGGCGCTGTTCGTGGCCCTGCTGGTCGGGTTCGCGCTGCAGGCGATGGGCGCCGCAGGCGAATCCGCCCTGCGCGCCATCGGGACGCTGCAGAAGGTCGTCTTCAAGGTGCTGTCGATGATCCTGTGGCTGGCCCCCATCGGCGCCTTCGGCGCCATCGCCAACGTCGTCGGCCAGACCGGCTGGACGGCCGTCACTCAGCTGCTGGGCCTGATGCTCGGCTTCTACATCACCTGCATCGTGTTCGTGTTCGGCGTCCTCGGCGTGCTGCTGCGGATGGTCGCGGGCGTCTCGATCTTCAAACTGGTGCGCTACCTCGCCCGCGAGTACCTGCTCATCGTCTCCACCTCGTCGTCGGAATCCGCGCTGCCGCGGCTGATCGCGAAGATGGAGCACCTGGGCGTCGACCGGTCCACCGTCGGCGTGGTGGTGCCCACCGGGTACTCCTTCAACCTCGACGGCACCGCGATCTACCTCACCATGGCCTCGCTGTTCATCGCCGGCGCGCTGGGCGATCCGCTGTCGGTCACCGAGCAGATCGGCCTGCTGGTCTTCATGATCGTCGCGTCCAAGGGTGCCGCGGGCGTCACGGGCGCCGGGTTGGCCACGCTGGCAGGCGGCCTGCAGGCGCACCGCCCCGACCTGCTCGACGGCGTCGGCCTGATCGTCGGCATCGACCGGTTCATGTCGGAAGCCCGTGCGCTGACCAACTTCTCGGGCAACGCCGTGGCCACCCTGCTGGTGGGTTCCTGGACCCACACCGTCGACAAGGACCGCGTGGACAGCGTGCTCCGCGGCGACGACCCGTTCAACGAGCTGACGATGGTCGACGACGACCACGGCTCGCGCACCGAAGAACCGGTGCAGGCGAAGGTCCCTGCACCGGCGTAGTAGGGGCGTGGAAAGCGAAGGGCCCGGCCGGATTCTTCCGACCGGGCCCTTCGCCTCGCGCACTCAGCGCGAGCAGTTCAGCGACACCGAGATGGTCTGGCTGGTGATCGCGGGCACCAGCACGCGGCCGTCACCGAGCGTCGGACCCACGTAGGGCACCAGCTGCGACGTGGTCTGCGGGTTGCGCACGCTGGTGACGACGCACTGGTCGATGGGACCGGTGCCGATCTTGTCGAGGGTGACGGTGTATCCCTGCGACTGCAGCCGTGAGATCACCTCCGACGCCGACTCGCCGTCATCGGCTAGCGCCGCACCCGCCGGTGCCGCCACGGCGCACAACCCGGCCGCCGCGGCCGTCAGAGCCCACCTGGTACGCATCGACGTCTCCCTCGTTCGCGTGATCGCCACGGTGTTCTCCACCAGTGTCCCTCACAGTGTCCCTCGTGGCGTCCCTCGCGGTGTCTCTCGTGCTGTCCCTCGCGGTGTCTCTCACCGTCTCCACCACCGCCGCCGGCCGGCAGCGGTGGTGCTCACGGCAGGATGAAACGCCGCAGGAACTGCCGGGTGCGGTCGTGCTCGGGGTCGCCGAGCACCCGCGCCGCGGGCCCGGATTCGAGGATGCGCCCGTCGGCGAGGAAGCACACCCGGTCGGCGACGTCGCGGGCGAAGGCCATCTCGTGGGTGGCCATCACGATCGTGGCACCGCCCTCGGCCAACTCGGCGACCAGCGTCAGCACCTCGCCGACGAGTTCGGGATCCAGGGCGCTGGTGATCTCGTCGAGCAACAGCAATCGCGGGTCGTAGGCCAGGGCGCGGGCGATCGCCACGCGCTGCTGCTGCCCGCCCGACAGGGTGTCCGGATAGGCATCCGCCTTGTCCGACAGGCCCACCCGGTCCAACAGCGCCCGGGCCCGTTCCTCGGCGTCCGCGCGGGATCTCCCGTGGACCCGCCGCGGCGCCAGCGTCACGTTCGCCAACGCCGTCATGTGCGGGAACAGGTTGAACGACTGGAAGACCATGCCGATCGCCTGCCGCGCGGCGTCGGCGTCGATGCGCGGGTCGCTGATGTCGCGGCCGTCGAGCAGGATCTGGCCGCCGTCGACGTCCTCGAGCAGGTCGACGCAGCGCAGCAGCGTCGACTTCCCCGAACCGGACGCGCCGATGAGCGCCACCACCTCGTGCTCGCCGACGTCCAGATCGATGCCGTCGAGCACCGTCCGCGAGCCGTAGGCCTTGCGGACGTCGCGCACCGCGAGCAGCGGCTGCGTGCCTGCCCCCTGCCGTGACTCCGTCACGGTGTCTTCCTGCCGTGACTCCGTCTCGGTGTCTTCCTCGTGCGGCTTCGCCGTCACGGTGTCTTCCTGCCGTGACTCCGTCTCGGTGTCTTCCTGCCGTGACTCCGTCACAGTGCCCCCTGCCGCACGCCCACCCGCTTCGCCGCCCAATCCGCCAGCCGCGCCGACGGCACCGCCAGCGCCACGAACAGCAGCCCCGCCACCACGTAGGGCGTGAAGTTGTAGGTCGTCGCGGCCTGGATCTGCGCCGCGCGTACGGCGTCGACGGCGCCCAGCACCGAGATCAGCCCGCAGTCCTTCTGCAACGCCACGAAGTCGTTGAGCAGCGCCGGCGTGACGCGCCGCGTCGCCTGCGGCAGCACCACCAGCTGCATGGTGCGGCGGTAACCCAGGCTCAACGAGGTGGCCGCCGCCAGCTGCGACGGATGGATCGACTCGATGCCCGCCCGCAGCACCTCGGCCACGTACGCCGAGTAGATGAGCACCAGCGCCAACCCGCCGAGCACCACCGGATCGGTGGGCATTCCCGCCAGCCGCAACCCCGGCAACCCGAACCCCACCAAGTACAGGCAGATCAGCAACGGCAACCCGCGGAACAGGTCCACGTAGCCGGTGGCCAACGCGCGTACCGGAAACCACACCGGGCCGCGCAGCGTGCGCAGGGCGGCCAGCAGCAGCCCCAACACCAGGATCAACACCTCGCACACCACGAGGACGCGGACGTTGAGCCACAGACCGTCCAACAGCGCGGGCAGGCTCTCCCACCCGATGCGCAGGTTGAAGAACGACTCGCGGACCCGCGGCCACCCCGGCGACGACGTGACGGCCAGCAGCAGCACCGCCGCGAACACCACGGTCGACGCCAGCGCCATCAGCGTCGAGCGGCGGGCGCGTGACCGCCGATACGCCACCCGGTCGACGACGTCGGGCGTCACGACAGCATCGGTGCCTTGCCTTCACCGGACAGCCACTGGTCTTGAAGCCGCTTCAGGGTGCCGTCGGCGCCCAGTCCGTCGACGACCTTCGACACGCACGGCGTCAGCGAACTGCCCTTGTCCAGCACGATGCCGAACCGTTCGGCCTGCTGGCCGTCGGGCGGCAACTGCCCGACGATCGTGCCGTCCGGCAGTTCACCTTGCACGGCGAACGCGGTGGGCAGGTCCACCACCAGCGCGTCGATCTGCCCGCTGGTCAACGCGGCCTTCGCGTCGTCGTTGTTGTTGAACACCAGCACGCCGGGGTCCACGGCCTTGGCCGCGGTGTAGCTGGTGGTGCCCACCTGAGCACCGATCCGCAGACCCTTGAGGCCGGCGAGATCGGTCACCTTGGCCGCCGGCGAGGACTTGACCGTGACGACGGCCTGGGTCACGTCGTAGTAGGGCGTCGAGAAGTCGACGGCCTGCGTGCGGTCGGGGGTGATCGAGAACTCGTTGAGGTTGGCGTCGAACGTCTTGGGCCCCGGCGCAATCGCGGCGTTGAAGGGCACGCGCACCCAGGACACCTCGTCCTTGGCGTAGCCCAGCTTGTCGGCCACCGCGTAGGCCAGGGCCGACTCGAAGCCCTTGCCGTTGGCGGGATCGTCGTCCTCGAACCACGGCGAGTACACCGGCTGGTCGGTACCGAACGTGAACCGGCCGGGCTGCAGGGTCTTCAGGGAGTCCTTCGTGCAGTCGGCCGCCGAGGCCACCGACGAGGGTGCGGCGGCCTCGTCGGTGGGGGCGCACGCCGTGACGGCGAGCAGCGCGGCCGCGACCGCGGTCGCCAGTCTGGTGTTCGAGATGACAGAACGCATGCGCGGCATCATCGCTCGTGGGGGGCGATGTGCGCCACGGTTGCGCTCGTGCCGTTTAGCCTGCGCGTGGATGGCTACGCAGGAGCCATGAGTACCGACGCCGACGACACCGTGGCCGACGAGACCGTGGCCGACGACACCGTGGCCGACGGCACCACCGCCAACGACCTGGGCGGTGCCGACGACATGCTGAGCCCCATGGAGGCCACCGACTCCGACGAACTGCGCAACCACGACGGCGACGAGGTGGTGGACCCGCCGACGCAGTGGTCCGGCGTGACCAAGCACGGCATGACGGCCCGGGAGGAGAGCGAGGGGGAGACCCTCGACGCGCGCCTGGCGCAGGAGGTGCCCGACGTCACGGTCGACGACGTGGATCCGACGGCGGCCCCGTGAGCACCGGCGACCTTCCCTTGCCCGACTACGACCAGATGTCGCTGGGTGATCTGCAGCACCGCATCCGCACCCTCGACGCGGCACAGCTGGAGACGGTGCTCCTCCACGAGTGCGCGCATGCGGCCAGGGTGCCGGTGCTCGAACTGCTCGAGGCGCGGCAGCGCGAATTGGACGGCGGCGCAAGCCCGTCCGGAGGTGACCCGGGTCAGACGCCGCGCGTCAGCGGACCGGGCGAACCCTAGGTCACCGCTGCGCGCGCTGATACGCAGTGACCACCGCCGCCCCGCCCAGGCCGATGTTGTGCTGGAGGGCGGCGGTGACCCCGTCGACCTGCCTGGCCTCGGCGGTGCCGCGCAACTGCCACGTCAGCTCCGCGCACTGTGCCAGCCCCGTCGCACCAAGCGGGTGGCCCTTCGAGATCAGACCGCCGGACGGGTTCACCACCCACGTGCCGCCGTACGTCGTCGCACCGTCGTCGACCAGGCGCGGGGCCTCACCCGCCGCACACAGGCCCAGCGCCTCGTAGAGCAGCAGCTCGTTGGCCGAGAAGCAGTCGTGCAGTTCGATCACCTGGAAGTCGTGCGGGCCCAGGCCCGACTGCTCGTACACCTGCCTGGCGGCCTGGACGTTCATGTCGTAGCCGATGACGTTGGCGGCGCTGCCGTCGAACGTCGACTCGAAGTCGGTGGTCATGGCCTGCCCGACGATCTCGACGGCCCGGTCGGCGAGACCGTGCCGACCGACGAACTCCTCGCTGACCACGATCGCGGCACCCGAGCCGTCCGAGGTGGGCGAACACTGCAGCTTGGTCAGCGGGTCGGAGATCATCTTCGAGGCCAGCACGTCCTCGAGCGAATACTCCTCCTGGAATTGGGCGTACGGGTTGTTCACCGAATGCTTGTGGTTCTTGAAGCCGATCTTCGCGAAGTGCTCGGCGGTGCTGCCGTAGGTGCGCATGTGCTCGCGGCCCGCGGCCCCGAACATCCACGGCGCCACCGGGAATGCGAACTCGTCGATGGCCGCCAGCGCCTTGACGTGATTGCCCAACGGCGACTCCCGGTCCTGTGCCCCGCCGCCGAGCGAGCCCGGCTGCATCTTCTCGAAGCCCAGTGCCATGACGCAGTCCGCGAGCCCGCCTCGAATGGCTTGCGCGGCAAGGTACAACGCCGTCGAACCGGTGGAACAATTGTTGTTCACGTTGACGATGGGGATGCCGGTGAGGCCCAGCTCGTAGAGTGCCCGCTGACCCGACGTCGAATCGCCCGAACAGTATCCGACGAAGCCCTGCTCCACCTCGGAGTAGGAGATGCCGGCATCCTCGAGCGCCTTGGTGCCCGACTCCTTGGCCATCTGGGGGTAGTCCCACCCCTCGCGGCGGCCGGGCTTCTCGAACTTCGTCATGCCCACTCCGGCGACGAATACGCGGTTCCTGCTCCTGGCCATGAACTACCCCTTCGTGCGGTCGTGGCAGCAACATATACCGGGCGACCCCTGCGTCAGCTGTAGTTGAGCCACCAGTCGTGCAGCTCGGCCATGTCCGGGCCCTGCACGTCGGCCAGCAGCAGATCGCTGTTCTGCGTCCACATCACGTCGGCATTGCCCTGATAGGTGCCGCACGCCACCTGTCCGGCGACGACGTTCGGTTCCCGCTGGTAGTTCCACTCCGCGGGCGACGGCATGTTGGCGCCCGGGCAGTCGAAGAGTTCCTCGTTCTCCTTGAGCGATTCGGTGAAGTGCAGGTTGAGCTGGTCGAGGTCGGCGAACAGCGAGTACCGCGCCGCCTTCGGCCCGCCCGGCTGCGTCGACGCGCCGCAGTCGACCGTGGCCAGCGAACCGGGGGCAGGCGGCGTCGCCACCTCACACGCGCTGGTCGGGTAGCCGGGCGGGATCAGCGACAGCAGCGTCGCCGCATACGATCCCGGGTCGTTCGGCTGGGTGGTCGCCGTGCGGGTCCGCGACGTCGAGGTGCGCGCGCTGGTGGACTTCGAGGACGTGGCCGCCGTGGGCGTGCCCGGCTTCGACGCCGAATCGTCGCCCCTGACCACCAGGAAGATGCCGACGGCGGCGATGACCGCCAGCACGACGGCGGCCACGGCGGCCAGGGCAAGCCACGGACCCTTCTTGCCGCCCGACGGATTCGACCCCGGTGAGTTCGGCCCCGGCGGGGGGCCCCATCCCGGCGGGCCGCCCGGGCCGCCCGGGCCACCCGGGCCACCCGCGGTGGCCGGGTAGCCGTAGGGCTGCCCGTAATAGGCGCCGGGGGGAGGCGGGGGTGGTGGGTAGGGGGTCGCGGCGGGGGTCGGCGTGCCCGGGTACGGCGGGGGGTACGGCGGCGGGGTGGCGCCGAACGCGGGTGCCGGTGCCGGGTCTGGCAGCGGGGCCTGCATGGTGGCCGCCTGGCCGCGCGCCAGGATGGTCTCGGCCTGATCCTGATCGCGGGCGGTGAGCGCCTCGGTGGCGGTCATCGCCAGGTCACCCGCCGAGGCGAAGCGATCGGCGGGATTCTTGGCCATGCCCCGCGCGATCACGTCGTCGAAGGCGGCGGGGATGCCCGGCCGTTGGACGCTGGGTCGGGGAACCGGGTTCATCAGGTGCGCGGTGATGATCATGCTCACGCTGTCACCGGCGAAAGGCTGTGCGCCCGCCAGGCATTCGTAGAGCACGCACGCCAGTGCATAGACGTCCGCCCGGTAGGTCACCTCGTCGTTGGTGAACCGTTCGGGTGCCATGTAGGCGTAGGTACCGACGGCGGTTCCCAGTTCGGTGAGCTTCTCGTCGCTGGCGGCGTTGGCGATGCCGAAGTCGACGAGGGTAGGCGAAGTCGTCGCGGGTGAGAAGGATGTTCTCCGGTTTGACGTCGCGGTGCATGATGCCGCTCTCGTGGGCGGCGTCCAGCGCGGCGGCGACCTGCCGCACGATCGCGACCGCTCGCGCGGGCGTCATGGGGCCGAAGTCCTTGAGCAGCTTGCGCAGATCGGAACCGTCGATCATCCGCATGTCGACGAACAGGGTGCCGTCGATCTCGCCGTAGTCGTGGATCGGCACGACGTGCGGTTCCTGTAGCCGACCCGCCGAGTGGGCCTCGCGCTGCAGGCGCTTGCGGAACACCGGGTCGTGGGAGACTCCCTCGGGGAGCAGCTTCAGGGCGACCACGCGGTCCTTGACGGTGTCCTGGGCCTCGTAGACCTCTCCCATGCCGCCCTTGCCGATGAGTCGCAGCAGGCGGTAGGGCCCGAACTGGGTGCCCTCCCGCGACGTCGGCTCGCTCATGGTGCCGTCTCCTCGAACATCACGATGGTCGGCACCCCCGCCAAGATCAGTGCCTGGTAGCACCCTAGTGGCGGCCCGGGACGTCGACAGCAGAACCACAGCTCAGCGGCAGTCTCCGGCGCCCGGCTGCAACCGACGTCGGCGCATCGCGGAGATCGGGCACCTCGGGACGCCGCGTGGTGTACATGTGGGTAGAACGTGTTCTAGTCATGGTGGGTGTGTGGGAGGGGTGCCGATGGCGTTGCGCGTGGTGCAGTGGGCGACCGGCGGCGTGGGCGTCGCCGCCATCAAGGGCATCCTGGACCATCCGGACCTCGAGCTCGCCGGTTGCTGGGTGCACTCGGAAGCCAAGAGCGGCAGGGACGTCGGTGACCTCGTCGGTACCGGCCCCCTCGGGGTCCTCGCCACTAATAGCGTCGAGGACGTCCTGGCCCTCGATGCCGACGCGGTGATCTACTCACCGCTGCTGCCCAATCCCGACGAGGTGGCCGCACTGCTGCGGTCGGGCAAGAACGTGATCACCCCCGTCGGCTGGTTCTACCCCGGCGAGAAGGAAGCCGCGCCCCTACGCGCCGCCGCGCTCGAAGGCTCGGCGACGTTGCACGGCACCGGGATTGCCCCCGGCGGCATCAGCGACAAGTTCCCGCTGATGATGTCGGCCATGTCCACGGGCGTGACCTTCGTGCGTGCCGAGGAGTTCTCGGATCTGCGCACCTACGACGCCCCCGACGTGTTGCGCCACGTGATGGGCTTCGGCGACACCCCGGAGAAGGCGATGTCCGGGCCCATGCAGAAGCTCCTCGACGGCGGCTTCATCCAGTCGGTGAAGATGATCGTCGACCGCATGGGGTTCGCTGCGGCGGCGCGGATCCGCGCCACGCAGGAGGTCGCGGTGGCCACCGCCCCCATCGACTCCCCGATGGGCGCCATCGCACCCGGGCAGGTGGCCGGGCGACGGTTTCACTGGGAGGCGCTCGTCGGCGACGACGTGGTGGTGCGCGTGACCGTCAACTGGCTGATGGGCCAGGAGAACCTGGACCCCCCTTGGTCGTTCGGCCCGGACGGGGAGCGCTATGAGATGCAGGCCAGGGGCAACCCCGACTTCACGGTGGTGGTCAAGGGCTTCCAGCCCGAGAGCGTCGAGGCCGGCCTGGAGAGCAACAACGGCATCGTCGCCACGGCCGCACACTGCGTGAACTCCGTGCCCGCGGTGTGCGCGGCGCCGCCGGGCATCGCCACCTACCTGGACCTCCCGCTCGTCAGCGGCAAGGCGGCGACCCACCTGCGCTGACGTAGCTCTCAGGGCTGCACCAGGATTCGGATCGGATCGCCCTCGGCACGTTCGAGCTTCTCGATGCCGCGCGCCACGTCCTCCAGGGGCACCACGTCGCTGATCGAACGGGACAGGTCCAGCCGCCCGCGCGACACCAGGCCGGCCAGCGTCCCGATGTCGGCGTTCTGGTAACCGAGGTGGCCGCGGACCTGACGCTTGAAGAGGTTGAACATCGACGTTGGGCCGATGGTGGGGGCGTCGGCGCTCATCCCGACACCCACCAGCCGACCCCCGACGGTGAGTGCATCCAACGCCTGCTCGAACGTCGACTTCAGCCCCACGGCGTCGAACGCGACGTCCAGGTTGCGGCCGCCGGTGGCCTCGGAGATCTTGGCCGCCAGTGCCGGATCGGAGGCGTCGAACGCGTAATCGGCGCCAAGCGCCAGCGCGCGCTCGAGGACGGCAGGCTTGACGTCGACGGCGACGATCGGGGCCGCCCCCACCAGACGCGCCAACTGCACGACGTGGGTGCCGATGCCGCCGACACCCCACACGCCCACCGACTCGCCGATGCCGACGTCGCCGGTCCGCACCACCGCGCCGAAGGGAGTCGAGACCGCGTCGGCGAGGATGGCGGCCTGTTCCAGCGGTACGTTGTCCGGCACCGGGGTCAGGCCGAATGCCTGCGCCACCGTGTACTGCGCCCACGCGCCGTCGTACGCGAACGCCATGAGTTTGATGCGCAGACAGTTCGACAGGTCACCGCGGCGACAGTTCGCGCATTCCAGACACGGCTTGCCCGCGGCCACGACGACCCGATCGCCTTCGGCCCACCCCGTGACGCCGGGACCCAGCGCGGCGATGGTGCCCGACGCCTCGTGTCCCTGGGTGACCACGGGCAGCTGCCCGGGGAACGTGCCGTTGATCAGGCTCAGGTCGGAATGGCAGATGCCGCAGAAGGCCACCTTGACCAGCACCTCGCCCGGCCCGGGCTCGGGGATCGGAACATCCTCCACGACAACCCTTTTGGTGTCGGCGTAGAACCGCTGCGCCCGCATCGTGTCCGCCATGTCGCTCCGTCCCTGCCTGCCGGCCTCGGTGCCGGGCCGCCCCGGCCATCATGCCCAGCCTCGGCCGTCGGAGCAATGCGCCGGGCACTTTGGCACACTCGGGTGTCATGACCACGCGCGCACTGGTGCTCGCCGGCGGCGGAATCGCCGGAATCGCCTGGGAGACCGGCGTGCTCTGCGGCATCGCCGACGCGACTCCCGAGACGGCCGCCGCCCTGCTGGCGTCCGACGTCCTGCTGGGAACGTCGGCGGGCTCGGCGGTCGCCGCGCAACTCGCCGGCGGCGCGGCGCTGGAGTCGCTGTTCGAACGGCAGGTGGCCGACACGTCGCCCGAGATCGACCCGGGCGTCGACCTCGACGACATCACCGCGTCGTTCCTGACCGCCGTCACCGAACCCGGTGACGACCGCGCGAAGCTGCGCCGCATCGGCGCCGTCGCCGCGGCCACCCAGACGGTCCCGGAGCCGGTGCGCCGCGCCGTCATCGCGGCGCGCCTGCCCTCGCACGACTGGCCCGACCGGACGCTGCGGGTGACGGCCATCGACGTCGACACCGGTGAATTGGTGGTGTTCGACGGTCCGGTCGGTCCCCGAGGGCCCGTGGCGCTCGTCGACGCCGTGGCCGCCAGCTGCGCGGTGCCGGGGGCGTGGCCGCTGGTCACCATCGGCGGGCGGCGCTACATGGACGGCGGCGTCGGCAGCACGGTGAACCTGGCCGCCGTCGCCGAGTGCGACGAGGTGGTCGCCCTGGTGCCGTCGGCGCGCGACGCCCCGTCACCGTTCGGGCCCGGTGCGGCAGGGGAGATCGCCGCGTTCGCGGGGCGCGCGCATGGGGTGTTCGCCGACGACGCGGCGCTGGCCGCCTTCGGCGCGAACCCGCTGAACCCGGCGTGCCGGGTGCCGTCGGCGTGGGCGGGCCGGGAGCAGGGCCGCCGCGTCGCCGCGGACGTCGCCGCGTTCCTCGATTAGCCGGCCGGTCAGACGTCGAGGAACGTGTCCAGCGCCACGGCGGCGAGTTCCTGGCCGATCTCGATGACCTCGGTGGCGCGGTAGAACTCCAGGCTGCGGCATGCGGTGCGGGGGACCTCGATCAACAGGTCCGGCGGGTGCGCCGCCAGGGTGTGGCGCATCAGTGCGGCCTGAGCGATGTCGATGGTCCGGTTGAGCACCTCGAACCCCCCGAGCCGCGGCACCGGAAGCGGATCGGCCGAGACCACGTCGGTCACGGCGGCGGAGACGGCATCGGTCACGGCGGCGGAGACGGCATCGGGCACGGCGGCGGAGGCGGCATCGGGCCCGGCGGGCGGCAGCTCCTCGCCTGCCGACGTGCTGAACCTGCTGAGCACCGAGCGCGGCGTGTCGAGCAGCGAGCGCGCCGCGGCGGTGTCCAACAGCGCGGTGGTGCTGCGCCACATGCGGCTCAGCAGCTGCGGTTCGCCGCCCGGCGGTGTCACCTGGTCGGCGGGGCGGTGCAGCGGGTCTTCGCCGTTGAGGCTCACCGCGATGGTGACGTCGGCGTGCACGGCCGCGATCGGCGCCATGGGCAACGGATCGAGGATGCCGCCGTCGGCCAGCAGCCTGCCGTCGAGTTCGTGCGGGGTGATGACCCCGGGAATGGCGATCGAGGCGCGGATCGCCGCGTCGACGGGGCCGCGCTGCAACCACACCGACTTGCCCGAGATCAGGTCCGTGCTCACCGACGTGTAGGGGATGGGCAGGTCCTCGATCAGCACGTCGCCGAGGATCTCGCGGACCGCGTCGAGGATCTTCTCGGCGCGCAGCACGCCCGCCGCCGTCAACGAGGGGTCCAGCAGCCGTAGCACGGCGCGCTGGGTCAGTGCACTCGCCCACGTCGCGTACTCGTCGAGCTTGCCCGCGGCCTGCAGGCCGCCCACCAGGGCGCCCATCGACGATCCCGAGATGCCGACGATCTCGTGCCCGCGATCGTGCAACTCGTTGATCACGCCGATGTGGGCGTAACCGCGAGCGCCACCGCTGCCGAGGGCCAATGCCACGCGCATGGCCGTGATTGTGCCCGGCGTCAGTCCGCCGGGGCGCCGGTAGGGGTCAGCAGCCGACGCGGCTGAAGAAGGCGACGGCCACCAGGCCGATGACGAATGCGACGGTCGGTTGGCCGCTGGTGAGGGCGACCACGACGCCGGTGATGGCGGCGATCGCGATGAGGAGCAGCAACACCCCCAGCAGGACGCGCGTGCCGTGGATGGACCCGCCGGCCGCCGGGGGCAGCGCGGTCTTGGCTGGCTTGAGACCGTCGTCGTGTGAGCCGATCATGGCGAACCCTCTCCCCGGTTGGTGATGCGGGACACAGCATAACGCCATTTGTGATGCACGCCACTACATCTAGGCGGTCTAATCGTTCGGCGTCGTCGCCTCGTCCGGCCGCCGGGCACCGCGGACCCCTCGGCAGCCGGTTCGCGTCGGCGGTTTGCCAGAGCTGGCAGGGCCCGGTGGCTGCGTGACACGTCACGGAATAGGGTGACGTGTCACGTAGTTGAGGACGACGAGACGCCCGCCAGGGCGTCGACGACACCGAGAAGAGGAGACTCCGATGACACAGCTGGAAGGCAAGACCGCCCTGGTGACCGGCGGAACGTCGGGCATCGGCCTGGCGACGGCACGACGACTGGCCGCCGAAGGCGCGACGGTGTTCATCACCGGCCGCAACCAGGCGCGCCTCGACGAGGCGCTCGCCACCCTCGGTGCCGGCGTCACCGGCGTCCAGGGCGACAGCGCCAACCTCGCCGACCTGGACCGCCTCGCCGACGCCATCCGCCGGCACGGCCGCGGTCTCGACGTCGTGTTCGCCAACGCCGGAGGCGGCGAGTTCGCGACGCTCGAGCAGGAGACGCCCGAGCACCTCGCCGACACGTTGAACCGCAACGTCGGCGGCACCGTGTTCACCGTGCAGAAGACGCTGCCGCTGCTGAACTCCGGCGCGTCGATCGTGCTGGCCGGCTCCACGGCCGCCACGACGGGTACGCCCGCCTTCGGGGCCTACGCCGCGTCCAAGGCCGCCATCCGGTCGCTGGGCCGCACGTGGGCCGCGGAACTGGCCGATCGCGGAGTACGGGTCAACACCGTGGTCCCCGGCCCCATCGAGACGCCCGGACTGGGCGAGCTGGCACCGGAAGGCCAAGAGCGCCAAGACCTCCTCGACGGTCTGGCGGCCTCGGTGCCCCTCCGCCGGCTGGGCGACCCGGACGAGATCGCCGCGGCCGTGGTGTTCCTGGCCTCCGATGCCAGCAGCTTCATGACCGGCTCGGAGATCTTCGTCGACGGCGGCATGAACCAGGTCTAACGCTCGGGCCGCGGCAGGGTGCCCTCGCGCAGCAGGCCCTCGTACACCAGGGCCAGGGCGTCGGCGAGGGCATCCACGCCGTCGGCGGGCAGGTCCGAGAAGAACGCCCGCCGCACCCACGCGGCGTGCACCGGCGCCGAAGCCACCAGCAGGTCGCGGCCCGCCGTCGCGAGCACCGCGTCGGTACCGCGCCCGTCGGACGCCGACGCGGCGCGCACGACCAGGCCGCGCCGCGTCATGCGCATCAGGTGGTGTGACAACCGGCTGCGTTCCCAGCCGATCATCGTCGCCAGCGCGCCGAGCTGCATCCGCTGCTCCGGCGCCGCCGACAAGGCGTTGAGCACCGTGTAGTCCGCCAGCGACAACCCGCACTCGGTCTGCAGGTGACGATTCATCTCGTACTCGAGTCGGTGATACACCCGCATGTAGTTCAGCCACGCGCGCTGCTGTCGCGCGTCGAGCGGGTAGTCCTCGGCCATCGGGGTCCGCGACTTTCGCTTGCCGTGATCCGAAGTGGTCAGCAGAGGCCGTCGGCCGCCGCCTCGGCCGCGACGATCACGGCCGCCTGACGGTCCGGAGGCAGCTGCCCCCAGGCGGTGCCGAAGGTGCCGGGACCCGCGGAGTTCGAGCGCTGCACGTCGGCCAGATACGGCTCGAACTGTGCCTTGGGATCACCCCCGCGCCCGGTCATCCACTCCTTGGCCGCGCTGCAGGCCTGCGCATATTCCTCCTCGGTGGACGTCGCGGGCGCGCCGACGGCGGTCGTGACCCCAGCCGGCGACACCCCCACCGCGCCCGGTGGGGCGGAGTGCGTCTCGGTGGTCGAGGGGGCGGTCGACGGCGCAGGCGTGCCCGTCGATCCCGACCCAGCCCCCGACCCAGCCCCCGACGTCGGTGACGTGGCCGACTCGGTGGGTCCCGACGAACAGCCCGCGACGACGGCGACGGCAGCCACCGCGGCGAGCACCGGCAACGTGTGCATGCCGCCAATCTATGCAACACTCGGCCACGTGTTGGAGTGGACCACCTGTCAGGAGTGTTGTCGGGCGTGACGCCCGCCCCCTGACCCGTCCGCACACCCATCGGGAGTCATGTCTCGTGTCCGCACCAACCCTGTTCACGTCCCCGGCCGCACCGTCCGGGATCGCACCCACCCGGCTGCGCGTGCCCGACCTGCTGCACGCCACCGACCATGCCGCCGACGCCGTGCTGTCGGGCCACTACGACCACCTGCTGCCCGCAGGCGGCGTCCCCGCCGACGAGCGCTGGTTCACCCGGCTGCACGGTGATGACGAACTCGACGTCTGGCTGATCAGCTGGGTGCCGGAGAGGTCCACCGAACTGCACGATCACTGCGGATCCCTCGGCGCGCTCACCGTCGTCTCGGGCGCGCTCGTCGAAAGCCGGTGGGATTCGCGCGCGTTGCGGGATCGCCGGCTCGAGGCCGGGGACCAGGCCGGGTTCCCGCTCGGCTGGGTGCACGACGTGGTGTGGGCGCCCGAGCGCGTGACGACGACCTCGGGTACGGCCGCTGCGGGGCCACGGACCGGGCCTACGCTGTCGGTGCACGCCTATTCACCGCCGTTGACCGCGATGTCGTACTACGAGGTCACCGAGCGCAATACCCTGCGCCGCAGCCGCACCGAGCTGACGAACGAACCCGAGGGAGACTGACATGTCACGCGTCGACGAGTTGCTGGCGGCGGCGCGGGCGAAGCTGACCCGGGTCGACGCCGCCGACGTCCCGGCGGCCCTCGACCGCGGCGCGATCCTCGTCGACATCCGGCCCGCCGCGCTGCGCGCCGAAGAGGGTGAGGTGGGACGGGCCCTGGTGATCGAACGCAACTATCTGGAGTGGCGCTGCGACCCCACCAACGACGCTCGCATCCCCGAGGCCACCGGTGACGACGTCGAGTGGCTGATCCTGTGCTCGGAGGGCTACACGTCGAGCCTGGCCGCCGCCGCGCTGCATGATCTCGGGTTGCGGCGCTCGACCGACGTCGCCGGTGGCTATCAGGCGCTCAAGGCCGCCGGCGTGCTCGATCAGCTGGTGTAGCCCTGGGCCAGCAGCGGGCGTAGCCGCTCGGTCTTCTCGGGCGTCCAGCCCGGCGGCGACAGCACGGCCGCCCACGCGTTGGCGACGTTGCGCACGTACACGTGCCCATGCCCGTCGGGCACGTCGACGGCCACGGCCATGTCCGCCGAGACCTGGAGGAACGTCACGACCGGGATCCACTCCATGGCAGGCAGCACGTCGTAGCCGCGCGGCTCGCGCAGCCAATCCGGTTCGGAGAACAGCAGATCCGGCGTCCACCACGCAATGGGGTCCGACGCATGCTGCAGGTAGACCACGCGCGGCTGACCCCACGGCTGATCGGGCCGAGCCAGGTTCTCCGGGATGGCCACGAACCGGACGTTCTCACCCTTGTCGTAGATCGGCAACCACTCCGGGGAACCCGCGTCGCGGTTGGCCGTCAGGCCGGTCCAGATGGTGTTGTTGAACGTCGGGCCCGAGAACAGCGCGCCGTCGGTGCGCGCCACCAGGTTGTTCAGTGCGAGGAAGGGGGCCTCTCCGCCGAACGAGCCCAGGCTTTCGCCGAACACCACCAGCTTGGGGCGCTGGTTCTCGGGCAGTTCGCGGACCAGCGCGTCGACGGCCTCGAACAGTGCCTGACCGGCCTGGCGCGCATTCTCCTTGTCCACCAGGAACGACAGCCAACTCGGCAGGAACGAGTACTGCATCGAGACGATCGCGGTGTCGCCGTTGTACATGTACTCCAGGGCACCCGCCTCGGCCTCGTTGATCCACCCGGTACCGGTGGTGGTCGCCACCGCGATCACCTTGCGTTGCAGGCCGCCGGTGCGCACCAGTTCGCGTGCGGCCAGCGCCGCCGTCGCCTTGATGCCGTCGGCGGAGTTCAGCCCGGCGTACGCCCGGATCGGTTGCACGGCAGGGGTTCCGTTGAACTCCGTCAGCTGTGCCACGGTGGGGCCCCCGTTGATGAACACGCGGCCCTGATGCCCCAGCGACTCCCAGCTGACCAACGATTCCGGGCCCCCGGACCGCAACGGCGACGTCGGCGCCGGGTTGTCGGGATCGGTCTCGTCGTTCGCGGCCTCGAACGTGGAGTTGATGGTGCTCATCGCGAACCGGGCCACCACGCCGTTGAGCAGCGCGATGGTCAGCGCCAGCAGTGCCACCACGACGACGACGGCTGAAACCCGCGGCGGGGCAAAACGATTGAGTTGCCGCACCAGGAACCGGACCAGCCTGCCCACCAGCTGCCCGAGTTCGACGAACAGGAACAGGAAGACGATCGACAGCACGGCCGTCAGCGGGTGGTCCCAGAAGGCCAGCCGCGGAACGCCCATCAGATCGCGGACGTCGTCCTGCCAGTGGTGGAACCACACGATCGCCAGCACCTGGCCGACGACCGCCACCACCACCAGCACCACCCACGCGCGCCGCGGCGGCGGCGGGGACGTCTCCCGGGACCGCATGAACCGCACCAGCCACACGCCGAACACGCCGAGGCCATAGCCGATGGCGCCGGCCGACCCGCTGACCAGGCCCTGGAACAGCGGCCCGCGGGGCAGCAGGGACGGAGTCAGCGACAGCCAGATGAAGACCAGCCCGGTGGCCGTCCCGAAGAACGTGTAGTGCCGCACCCACCAGTCGGGCCGGGACGTGGTCGGGCCGGTCGAGGGCGCGGCGGTCTCGGCGGCCTCGATATCCGTGTCTGTCACGGACGAAGATTAACGGTGCTTGAACTCCGGCGTGCGCTTCTCGACGAAGGCTGCCATGCCCTCCTTCTGGTCCTCGGTCGCGAACGCCGAGTGGAACAGTCGGCGCTCGTAGAGCAGGCCTTCGGCCAGCGTGCTCTCGTAGGCGCGGTTGACGGCCTCCTTGGCCATCCGCGCCGCCGACAACGACATGCCGGCAATGGTCGCCGCAACGGCGTTCGCCTCGTCGAGCAGGGAGTCGGCAGGCACCACACGGGCCACCAGGCCCGCCCGTTCGGCCTCCTCGGCGTCCATCGTGCGCCCCGTCAGAATGAGGTCCATCGCCTTGGCCTTGCCGATGGCGCGGGTCAGTCGCTGACTGCCGCCCATGCCCGGCAGCACGCCCAGCTTGATCTCGGGCTGGCCGAACTTCGCGGTGTCCGCGGCGATCAGCACGTCACACATCATCGCCAGCTCGCAGCCGCCGCCCAACGCGTACCCGGCCACCGCGGCGATGGTCGGCGTCCGCGTGGCGGCGAAGGACGACCACGGCTCGAAGAAGTCGGTGCCGAACACCTCGGCGAACGACAGGTCCGCCATCTCCTTGATGTCGGCGCCCGCGGCGAAGGCCTTGGCGCTACCGGTCAGGATGATCGCACCGATGCCTGCGTCGGCGTCGAGTTCGGTTGCGGCCGCGGTCACCTCGGCCATCACCTGGCTGTTGAGCGCATTCAGTGCCTTGGGCCGGTTCAGCGTGATGGTCGCGACCCGGTCGGCCCGCGTGACGAGGATGGTCTCGTAGCTGCTCTCGGACATCGATGCTCCTTACTCGAAGGTGAGGTCGGGGTCGGCCGGCGCGAAGTAGGCGTCGACGTCTGCGTCGGTGCACAGCGTAAGCGTGGCCGGCGACCACGACGGGTTGCGATCCTTGTCGATGACCTGGGCCCGGATGCCCTCCACCAGGTCGTGGGACCGCAGCGCCGCGCACGACGTGCGAAACTCTTGGCGCAGCACCTCTTTCAGGCTCAGGTCGGCGGCCTGCCGGACCGCGCGCAGCGTCACCGCGAGCGCGATGGGGGAGCGCGACTCGATCAGGTCGGCGGCCGCCCCGCCGGCGTCGTGGCGGCGCAGGGCGGCCAGTATCTCGGCCACGGTCTCCTCGGCGAAGCACGCCTCGATCCAGTCGCGCTGGGCGAGCAGCGGGCTCTCCGGCGGTGCCGCCGCGTGCGCCGCGACGGCGGCGGTGACCCCGTCGGAGACCACGGCAGCGGTGAACGCCGCCAGCGCGGCGTGCGGCACGAAGTGGTCGGCGAACCCCATGGCGATGGCGTCGGCCCCGGTGAACGGTGCCCCCGTCAACGCCGCGTACAGGCCCAGCCGGTGCGGTGCGCGGGCCAGCAGGTGGGTGCCGCCGACGTCGGGGACGAAGCCGATACCCACCTCGGGCATGCCCATCTTGGTGGTGTCGGTGACGACGCGGACGCTGCCGTGCGCGCTGACGCCGACCCCGCCGCCCATGACGATGCCGTCCATGACTGCGACGTACGGCTTGGCGTACTCGGCGATCGCGGCGTTCAGCAGGTATTCGTCGTGCCAGAAGGCGCGCGTGTCCGTGCCACCGCCGCGGGCGTCGTGGTAGATCGCGACGATGTCGCCACCGGCGCACAGGCCGCGCTCGCCGGCGCCGGTCAGCAGCACGGTGTGGACGTCGTCGTCACGAGCCCAGGCGACCAGGGTCTCGGCGATCATGGCGACCATGCCATGGGTGAGCGCGTTGATGGCCTTCGGGCGGTTCAGCGTCAGGCGACCGACCCCGCCGTCGACAGTTACTAGGACGTCCTCGTATTCCGTCACGTCCTGCAATCTAGAGCGTGCCGCCGCCGACCCGGCCACGGGGTCGTCTTCGCTGAGAGACTTCACAGTTTTCACCCAGGTGTGGTCGACGGCGGGAACCATGTCTGCGAGGCTGAACGTTGAGGGAGTATTCGGGAGTATTCGTCAGCAGACGAAACCCAAGCACAGGAGAGGATCCGACGGTGCGCGAGAGCAGCAACCCGGTATTCCGCTCGCTGCCCCAGGGGCAGCAGGGCGGTTACGCGCAGTTCGGTACCGCAGCAGGCGGCTACGGAACCCAGGCGGTACACGCCGACCCGTACGCGGCGCAGTACCCCACCCAGCAGCAGCGTGGCGTGTCCCGCCCGCTCACCATCGACGACGTCGTCACGAAGACGGGCATGTCGCTCGCCGTCGTGGTCGTGATGGGCGTGCTGTCCTACCTGATGGTGTCGTCCAACCTGGGGCTGGCCGCGCCGTTCGCCCTGGTCGGCGGGCTCGGCGGCCTGGTCCTGGTGCTCATCGCCACGTTCGGCCGCAAGCAGGACAACCCGGCGATCGTGCTGAGCTACGCCGCGCTGGAGGGTGTGTTCCTCGGCTCGGTCTCGTTCATCATCGCCAACATCGCCTCGGTCGGTGGCGTCGGCATGATCCTGCAGGCCATCGTCGGCACCGTCGGCGTGTTCTTCGGCATGCTGGTGGTCTACAAGACGGGCGCCATCCGCGTCACCCCCAAGTTCACCCGCATGCTGGTCGCAGGCATGTTCGGCGTCCTGGGCCTCGCCCTGGTCAACCTGCTGCTCGGCATGTTCGGCGTCGGCGGCGGTGCGGGCCTGGGCCTGCGTGACGGCGGCGGCATCGCGATCATCTTCTCGCTGGTCTGCATCGCGCTCGCGGCGTTCAGCTTCCTCATCGACTTCGACGCCGCCGACCAGATGATCCGCGCAGGCGCTCCCGAGAAGGCCGCCTGGGGCATCGCCCTCGGCCTGACCGTGACGCTGGTCTGGCTGTACCTCGAAATCCTGCGCCTGCTGTCGTACTTCAACAACGACTAGCGGTCGTCACCCGAGAGCCCGGCACGACTACGTGCCGGGCTTTCACCTTTCCGGGGGCGGGTGGCGCGGACCGAGTGGGAATCTGGCGACGCGTCTCGGCGGCTTGGCGTCGCCAGATCCCACTCGGCGGGGACGGCGCAGCGCCTAGGAGAGGCGCTCCACCACCATCGCCATGCCCTGTCCGCCACCCACGCACATGCTCTCGATGCCGAACGTCTTGTCGTGCGTCGCCAGGTTGTTCAGCAGCGTCGCGGTGATCCGCGCACCCGTCATGCCGAACGGATGGCCCAGTGCGATCGCGCCGCCCGACACGTTGAGTCGGTCCTCGTCGATGCCCAGCTCCCGCGCCGACCCCAGCACCTGCACCGCGAACGCCTCGTTGATCTCGACCAGGTCGATGTCGCCGATCTGCTTGCCCGCGTTGGCCAACGCCTTCTTGATGGCCTCGATGGGACCCAGCCCCATGATCTCCGGAGACAGGCCGCTGACCCCGGTCGACACGATGCGCGCCAGGGGGGTCAGGCCCAGCTCCTTGGCCTTCGTGTCGCTCATGATGACCACGGCGGCGGCACCGTCGTTGAGCGGGCAGGCGTTGCCCGCGGTGATCGTCCCGTTGGGGCGGAACACGGGCTTGAGCTGCGACACCGCCTCGTACGTGGTGCCCGCGCGGGGCCCGTCGTCGGTCGAGACGACGGTGCCGTCGGGCAGCGTCACCGGCACGATCTCGCGCTCGAAGAAGCCGCTCTTGATGGCTTCCTCAGCACGGTTCTGCGACCGCACGCCCCACCGGTCCTGATCCTCACGGCTGATGCCGGTGTGGAGCGCGACGTTCTCGGCGGTCTGGCCCATCGCGATGTAGACGTCGGGAACCAGACCGTCGCCGCGCGGATCGTGCCACTCGGTGGCTCCCTCGGCCTGCTTGGCCGTGCGCGCCTGCGCCTCGTCGAACAGCGGGTTCTTCGAGTTGGGTGCCCCGTCGGCAGCGCCGACGCCGAAGCGCGACACCGTCTCGACGCCTGCGGAGACGAACACGTCACCCTCGCCCGCCTTGATGGCATGGAAGGCCATGCGCGTGGTCTGCAGCGACGACGAGCAGTAGCGGTTCACCGTGGTGCCGGGCAGGAAGTCATAGCCGAGTTCGACGGCCACGGCCCGCGCGATGTTGTAGCCCGCCTCGCCGGCAGGCTGGGCGCAGCCCATCATCAGGTCGTCGATGTCGCGGGCATCCAGCGCGGGAACCTTGTCCAACGCCGCGCGCACCATCTGGGCGGCGAGGTCGTCCGGGCGCATGGTCGCCAGCGATCCCTTGACGGCGCGGCCGATCGGCGAGCGGGCGGTGGCGACGATGACGGCTTCGGGCATGGGGCCTCCTCGGGGGTGCGACCGGCGTCCGACGCGCCGGCTCGACGGCTCGTCCTGAACCTAACCCGTGACCGGAGCGACGACGGGCGCGGGTACGCCCGTGGTGCGCCGCCACAACCGGTTGACCGCACCCAGACGCGACAGCCACGACGTCGCATGCGCCCACCGCGTCTCGAGGGCCTCGTCGTCGGCGGGGTCGAAGTTCCACTCGCCCAACGCCTTGCACAAGGCGGGTAGCAGCTGCTTGGCGGCCAGGTCGTAGCCGGCGGCCGAGGGATGGAACATGTCCGAGGAGAACAGCACGTCGGGCGCCTTGTAGAACTCGGGTGCCAGCAGATCCGAGAACGGGACGGGCACCCCGCCGGCCGCGCGCACCGCCGCGGCCTGGGCCCGCGCCAACCGCAGACCGCGGTTGCGCGCGAACGCCCGCAGCGGCTGCGGGATCGCGGTGATGACGCCGAAGTCGGGGCAGGTGCCCACCACCACCTCGGCACCTGCCGCCTTGAGGCGACGCACCCCGGCGCCCAGCCGTTGCGCCGATGCGCGCAGCCCATTGGGCTTGGTGATGTCGTTGGCGCCGATCATGATGACGGCCGCGTCGGGCGGCGGGCCCGCGACGAACATGGCGTCGATCTGGCCGGACAGTCCCTTGGACGTGGCGCCCACGATGGCCTTGGTGCTCAGCCGGATCCGCTTGCCGGACTGTTCGGCCAGCCCGCGCGCCAGCAGGACGCCGGGCACCTCGTCGGCGATCGCGCAGCCGTAGCCGGTCGCGGTCGAGTCGCCGAACACCATCAGGTGCAGGTCGAACGGGTCGCCGCGTCGCCATGGGGCCACGGGACCGCCGCCGGGGCAGTACACGCCGTCGGCGCGCGGGGGCACGTCCCACGACTTGGGGATGATCTGTCGGGCTTGGTCGGCCTGGCCCACGAGCACCGTACGGGCCCCGTAGTACGCCGATCCCATGGAGGCCAGCACGGCCGCGACGGTGACGGCGAGCGTCGACTTGCGCGGCGCGCGGGGTTTGGGCACCCGGAGACCGGTAGCCCGGAGTCGAGGAGCACGTTCGCTGCCCACGGCATCGAGTCTAGGGTGACCCGCCGATCGGGACAGCCCCGCGGTTGCCGAATGGCGGTCACATTGGCGTCACGAGTCCGGTACGAAAGTGGTTTCCCTGATTGTTGAACGGAACGTGACCTGCCAAGCTAAATTGTCTGGGCTGACTAATGAATTAGCAGGCACGTGGCACTACGACAGCGTGGGAAGTGGTGGCGATGACGGCACCGAGCAAGGTTCACGGGATCACCAGCCCGAGGATCTCCGCAGCTAAAGCACGTAAAACGCGCCGAATCCCGGTGAGCGACGGAGCGCCCGTCGAGATCACCGAGGACGGTCCGAGCGTGGCCGCCAGGGTGTTTGCTCTCGGGGCGATGCTCACCATCCGGCCAACGCTGGCGATCGGCAGCCTCGCGCCGCATCTGCCCTGGCCCTGGGGTGCGCTCGACTTCGTCGCCCGCGCGCTGCGGCCGGCTCCGGGCACCGTGCGCGCCACCATCGGGCTGCCGCACTGTACGGCGCAACTGGTGCGCGCCGCGGGCGTGCTGCCCGCCGACGGCAAGCGCAGCGTCGTGCTCTACATGCATGGCGGGGCGTTCCTGACGTGTGGCGCCAACACGCACGGCCAGCTGGTGACGGCCCTGTCGAAGTTCGCCGACAGCCCGGTCCTGGTGACCAACTACCGGATGATCCCCAAGCACTCCATAGGGCAGGCCCTCGACGACTGCCACGATGCCTACACGTGGTTGCGCGACAAGGGATATGAGCCCGAGCAGATCGTGCTCGCGGGCGATTCGGCAGGCGGCTACCTGTCGCTCGCGCTCGCCGAGCGGCTGCACCTCGAGGGCGAGCTGCCCGCGGCCGTGGTCACCATGTCACCGCTGTTCGAGATCGACAACGACGATCGGGCCCAGCACCCCAACCTCCGCTCCGACGCGATGTTCCCGCCCAAGGCCTTCGACGCGCTGGTGGAGATCATCGAGGCGACGGCCGCCAAGCACGGCGAGGACGTGTACGAACCCCTCGACCACATCGAGCCGGGGCTTCCGCGCACGCTCATCCACGTGTCGGGCTCGGAGGCACTGCTGGGCGACGCCCGCAAGGCGGCACACATGCTGGCTGCCGCGGGCGTCCCGGTCGAGGTGCGCATCTGGCCTGGTCAGATGCACGTCTTCCAGCTGGGTGCCCCCATGGTCAAGGAGGCGACGCGTTCGCTGCGGCAAATCGGCGAATACATCCGCGAGGCCACCTGGTAGCGGGCCCACGGCCGCTCGTGGTGGGTCCTGTCGCCACCGGTCGCCGGGCCTGACACGATGGACTCATGCGGATCGCGCGCCACGTCAGTGAACTCATCGGCAACACGCCCCTGGTACGGCTGAACTCCGTTGTGCCAGAAGGTGCCGGCGTCGTCGCCGCCAAGATCGAGTACCTCAACCCCGGCGGCAGTTCGAAGGACCGCATCGCGGTCAAGATGATCGACGCCGCGGAGGCCAGCGGGGAACTGCGCCCCGGCGGCACCATCGTCGAACCGACGTCCGGCAACACCGGCGTGGGGCTGGCCCTGGTGGCGCAGCAGCGTGGCTACAAGTGCGTCTTCGTGTGCCCCGACAAGGTGAGCGAGGACAAGCGCAACGTGTTGCGCGCCTACGGCGCCGAGGTCGTGGTGTGCCCGACGGCCGTCGCGCCCGACGATCCGGCCAGCTACTACAGCGTCTCCAACCGGTTGGTGTCGGAGATCGACAGCGCGTGGAAGCCGGACCAGTATTCGAACCCGATGGGGCCGGAGAGTCACTACGAGACCACCGGTCCGGAGATCTGGGCGGACACCGACGGCAAGATCACGCACTTCGTCGCGGGCGTGGGCACCGGGGGCACCATCACCGGCACCGGGCGCTACCTCAAGGAGGTCTCCGGCGGCGCGGTACGGGTCATCGGCGTCGATCCCGAGGGCTCGGTGTACTCCGGCGGCACGGGTCGGCCCTACCTGGTGGAGGGTGTCGGGGAGGACTTCTGGCCCTCGGCGTACGACCCGAGCGTGCCCGACGAGATCGTCGCCGTCTCCGATGCCGACTCCTTCGACATGACGCGTCGTCTCGCCAGGGAAGAGGCGCTCCTGGTCGGCGGTTCGTGCGGCATGGCCGCGGTGGGCGCCATCCGCGTCGCCGAACGTGCCGGGCCGGACGCGGTGGTGGTGGTACTGCTGCCCGACGGCGGCCGCGGTTACCTGTCGAAGATCTTCAACGACGCGTGGATGTCGTCATACGGCTTCCTGCGCGACCGTCTCGACGGCAGCCGGGTGCAGCACTCCGTGGGCGACGTGCTGCGCGGAAAGTCCGGTGCGCTACCGGATTTGGTGCACACCCATCCGTCGGAGACGGTGCGCGACGCCGTGAGCATCCTGCGCGAGTACGGGGTGTCCCAGATGCCGGTCGTGAAGGCCGAGCCGCCGGTGATGGCCGGCGAGGTCGCAGGCAGCGTGTCCGAGCGCGAACTGCTCTCGGCCGTGTTCGAAGGCCGCGCGAAGCTCGCCGACGCCGTCGCCGACCACATGGGCCCGCCGCTGCCGCTCATCGGAGCGGGGGAACTGGTGAGCGCTGCGGCCAAGAAGCTGCGCGAGTGCGACGCGGTGATGGTGGTCGAGGAGGGCAAGCCCGTGGGCGTGCTGACGCGCCACGATCTGCTGGGCTTCCTGTCCGAAGGTGCCGCGCTGCGCTGACGCCGGGGCGCGCGGCGCCAAAGCCCCGGCGCGGGACCGCTTCAGCGCGGCGGAGGGCGTTTGACAGCCCGTGACACGATTCGGTTTCACACCACTTCCAGCACGGCCTCGTCGGGTAGGGTTACGACCGCTTGGTCCAGCGAGGAGCACTGGAAGGGTCGATGACCGGTCAGCCGTCACCGTCGTGGGGCAGTGGTCCGCCCTCCGAGGACGTCGCCGCACCCCATCCGGGAGCCTGGCGGGGCGGCGGTGCCGTGGTCGCGAACCCGCCGCGACACGCGTTCACGCCGTGGTCGCGTCGCGTGGTGGCATGGCTGATCGACTACGCGGTGTGCTACGCGATCCCGACGGCCGGCTTCATCGCGCTGGTGGCCACCCGGGAGACCGTCTGCGTCGCAGACGATTCCGCCTACGCGATGGGCGACGTCTGCAGCACCGGCAACACGACGGCGGGTCTGATCTGCCTGGCGGTGTCGCTCCTCCTCGCGGTCGTGTTCTTCGCCTGGAACTTCGGTCGTCGCCAGGGGGTTACGGGCTCCAGCGTCGGAAAGTCGCTGCTCGGATTTCGCGTCGTCAACCAAAATAGTTGGCAGCCGGTAGGTTTCGCGGCCTCGCTCGGTCGGGAACTGGTCTACCTCGTCGCCTACTGGGCCCTCGGGATCCTCTGGCTCGCAGCGGTGCTGTTTCCGCTCTGGGACCACCGCCGCCAGACGCTGGTGGACAAGCTGGTCAAGACCGTGGCGATCCCGCGCTAGGCCTCGAAATGGAAGAACGCGACAGGAGCGCGCCCATGACGCAAGCACCGCTGCCGGGGGCCTACCCGCCCGATGGGTACGGCGTGCCCGCCGGCCTGCCCCGGCAGGCCTACACCCCGTGGTTCACCCGCGTGCTGGCCTGGATCGTCGACTACCTGCCGGTGGCCCTGCTGACCGGTATCGGATACGCGATCGTCGCGGCCACGCGTGAGTGCGTCGACGTGGGTGACGGCTACGGCGACGACCTCGACACCACGCAGGTCTGCACGGCGACCACCAGCGGGTACGTCGGGTTGTACGCGATGGCGGCGCTGGCGTTCGCGTTCGTGGTCTGGAACTACGGCTACCGGCAGGGCACCACCGGATCGAGCGTCGGCAAGTCGATCACGGGATTCCAGGTGGTCGGGGAGCGCACCGGCAGGCCCATCGGTTTCGGCCCGTCCGTGCTGCGCCAGCTCGCCCACGTCGTGGACGGCCTCATCTGCTACATCGGCTATCTGTTCCCGCTATGGGACGCGAAGCGTCAGACTCTTGCTGACAAGATCATGACCACGGTCTGCGTACCGCTGCAAGTACATCCCAACAACCATCAGGAGAGACGGACATGACGCAACCACCTTCACAGGGCGGTTATCCGCCGCCCCCGCAGGGAGGGGGCAATGAGCCTCAGCAGCCCGGCGGTGGTTACGGTGCGCCGCCGCCGCAGCCTCCCGGTGGGGGCTACGGTGCGCCGCCGCCCGGTTCGGGCTACCCGCCGCCTCCGGCCCCCGGTGGGGGTTACGGTGCGCCCCAGCCTGCCCCGGGCAGCGGTTACCCGCCCCCCGGTGGTGGCTTCCCGCCGCCGCCCGCAGGCGGCTACCCACCGCCGCCCGCAGGCGGTTATCCGCCGCCCCCGCCGCCCAGCGGCGGCTACGCGCCGCCGCCGCCCGGATACGGTGCGCCGCAAGGGTTCGGCCAACAGCCCTACAGCGTCGGTGACGCCTTCGGCTGGGCGTGGAACAAGTTCACCAAGAACGCCGCGGCCCTCGTCGTCCCGACGTTGGTGTACGCCCTGATCGTCGGCGCCCTCGGCGGCATCGTGTTCGGCATCGCCACGGCGCTGTCGCCCGACAGCACGAGCACCTACGACTCGTACGACGACGGCTCGGGGTTCTCCTACTCGTACAGCTCCGGTTTCGGCGGCGCCGGCCTCGCGGTGCTGTTCATCGGGTACCTCCTGCTGCTGGTCGTCGTGGCCGCGATCCAGTCGGCCTACCTCGGCGCCGTCCTGGACATCGCCGACGGCCAGCAGGTGACCATCGGCTCGTTCTTCAAGCCGCGCAACGTCACCAACCTGGTGATCTCGACCGTGATCATCGGCGTGCTGTCGTTCATCGGCTCGTTCTGCTTCATCGGCAGTTTCATCGTCGGCATCTTCATGGTGTTCGCGAGCGTGATCGTCATCGACCGGCGCGCGTCGGCGATCGACGCGATCAAGGGCAGCTTCGAGATGGCGAAGAACAACTTCGTGAACGCGCTGCTGACCTATCTGATCCTGCTGGTGATGATCTTCGTCGGCGCCCTGCTGTGCGGTGTCGGCCTGCTGGTGGCCGTGCCGGTGGCCGCGCTGTTCCTGGCGTACACCTACCGCAAGCTGTCCGGCGGCCAGGTGGCTCCGCTGACGCCCTGACGATCGACGGGAACCGGCCCCGCGGATGCCATCCGCGGGGCCGGTGGCGTTCGTCCCCAACGACGACTCTCCCAACGGCGCTCGTCTGCAACGGCTTTCATCTCCGATGGCCCGAGTCGCATCGGCTCGGCGCGACGTGCGGGTGTGCCCGCCCGCCCCGGGATGGCGCCGGACTACCCTTGCCAGCATGAGCGAGAGGCGCAGCGCAGCCGACCACTACCGGGCCTACGGGCCCGCCACCAGGGCGATCCATGCGGGCTACCGGCCGGACCCGGCGACCGGCGCGGTGAACGCCCCCATCTACGCCAGTTCGACGTTCGCGCAGGACGGCGTCGGCGGGCTGCGCGGCGGCTACGAGTACGCGCGCACCGGCAACCCGACGCGCGCCGCGCTCGAGGCGCAACTCGCGGTGGTGGAGGGCGGCGACTACGGGCGCGCCTTCAGTTCCGGCATGGCCGCCACCGACTGTGCGCTCCGCGCCGTGCTGCGCCCGGGCGATCACCTCGTGATCCCCGACGACGCCTACGGCGGCACGTTCCGGCTCATCGACAAGGTCTTCACCCAGTGGGGCGTCACCCACACCCCCGCCGCGCTGTCGGACCTCGACGCCGTGCGCGCCGCCATCACGCCCCAGACCAAGCTCATCTGGGTCGAGACGCCCACCAATCCGCTGCTGACCATCGCGGACATCGCAGGCATCGTGGAGCTGGCCTCGGCGTCGGGGATCACGGTGCTGGTGGACAACACGTTCGCCTCGCCGGCGCTACAGCAGCCGCTCGCGCTGGGCGCCACCATCGTGCTGCACTCCACCACCAAGTACATCGGTGGGCACTCCGACGTCGTCGGCGGTGCGCTGGTGACCAACGACGAGGAACTCGACGCCGCGTTCGGCTTCCTGCAGAACGGGGCAGGCGCCGTGCCGGGTCCCTTCGACGCCTACCTCACCATGCGCGGACTCAAGACGCTGTCACTGCGCATGCAGCGGCACAGTGCCAACGCGGCCCGCGTGGCCGAGTTCCTGGCCGAGCACCCCGACGTGACGTCGGTGCTCTATCCGGGGCTGCCCGGCCACCCCAATCACGACGTCGCCGCACGCCAGATGTCGGGCTTCGGGGGAATGGTGTCGGTGCGGCTGAAGGGTGGCCGGGAAGCCGCTCACCAGCTGTGCGCGCGCACCGAGATCTTCATCCTCGCCGAATCCCTGGGCGGTGTGGAGTCGCTCATCGAGCACCCCGGGGCCATGACGCACGCCTCGACGGCGGGCAGCCAGCTCGAGGTGCCCGACGACCTGGTGCGCCTGTCGGTGGGCATCGAGGACGTCGAGGACCTGCTCGGCGATCTGGACGCCGCGCTGCAGCGGCACTGACGCCGCGGGCGCTACGCCAAGGTCGCGCGCAGCGCCGACGCGGTGACGGCCAGGTTGACCTCGGCCAGACCCGTCGGCGATTCGCCGATCCAGCTGCCGCCCGAGATCTCGGTGGCGCGGGTGTGCACCCAGCGCCAGCCGCGGTCGTTGAGGCTCAGCAGCGCGCCGAGGCCGTCGGCGGCGTGCAGCAGCATGACGATCGCCGCGGTCGTCGGTGCCGGTGGGGTGCGGTCGAACAACGTCGACAGCAGCTGCGCCCGCGCCGGCCCCACCCGATCGCGGGTGCGCAGCGGATAGGCCTCGCGATCGCCGGAACGCTTGCCGGGCAACCGCATTCGTCCGATCTGACCCGTCTGCTCGAGCTGGCGGGCGAGCCGTTCGCCGACGTCGCGGCGCAGCTCGGCGACCGCCTTCTGCGGTGACAGCGGTCGGCGTCGCAGCATGTCGTAGGCCGGGGCGGTGACCGGATCCGTTCCGGCAGTGCCGGTCAGCGCCAGCAGCCGGCCCGCAGGCACCTGCTCGCCCGGCGCGGCGGGCCGGATCAGGCAGGCGTGCGCCAGGTCGAGCAGCACGGCCGCAGCCAGCAGGCGTTCGCGCCGATCGCGTTCCAGGGCCGGACGCGCGTCGGCATTGTCGAGCAGCAGCAGCAAGAGGTCCTCTGCGATGCGCGCCACGCGTACAGACCGTAGAGCAAACGGCCGCCCGGTTGGCAACCGGACGGCCGTCTGCGAGAACTCTTACGAGTGGTAGGGCTCCGCCTTGACCAGCGTGACCTTCACGACGTTGCCGTTGGGCACGGTGTACTCGCGAGTCTCGCCGACCTTGGCGTCGATGAGCGCGCCGCCGAGCGGCGAGTTGGGGGAGTAGACCTCGATCTTGCCGTCGCTGACGCCCTCCTGGCGGGTGGCGATCAGGAACGTCTCGGTGTCCGACTCGTCGCCGTCGTAGTAGACGGTCACGACGGAGCCGGGCAGCGCGATGCCGGACTGCTTGGGTGCCTCGCCGACCTTCGCGGTGTTCAGCAGCTCCTGCAGCTGGCGGATGCGCGCCTCCTGCTGGCCCTGCTCCTCGCGGGCCGCGTGGTAGCCGCCGTTCTCGCGCAGGTCGCCCTCTTCGCGACGGTCGTTGATCTCGGCGGCGATGACGGGTCGGTTGGCGATCAGCTGGTCCAGCTCGACCTTCAACCGGTCGTGTGCCTCCTGGGTCAGCCAGGTGACCTGAGTATCGGTCATGTCGTGGCGCTCCTGTCGTCGTTGCTCGCGCTACTGAAATGTCGCAAGTTGGTGTGTAGCCGCAATCGAGGGCGTCCCCCCGGGCGCAAATGCAGCAATACACGGCTCCAACGCGGAACCGTGTATCGATCCATGATAGCACCGCCGGGTAAGCCGGACTTCACGCTTTCGCCGGCCCGAGTTCGCCGCACGGTTGCCCGACGCCGCGTCGGGGCAGGTCGGAACCCTAGGGTGCGACGAGGTAGGGCGGTACGTCGGTGCCGCACCCGTAGACGTCGCCCGCCACGGGAGGCTTGCTGGTGTGCACCACGGTGGTCACCTGCTGGGTGGTCTGCGACGACGGCGGCACCAGCAGCTCGCGGCGGCCCGTCTCGCTGCCGTCGAGCGACTTGCCGCGCACGATGCAGACCACGGGTTGGGCGGGATCCTCGCGCGTGACGCCGACGGTGACCTCGACGGTCCGATCGTCGACGATGCGGTAGCCGCTCAACTCGCCCTTGACCTCGGCCGACCCCAGGCGCTGGTAGCCGAGCAGGGCGACGCCCACCCCCAGGACCACGATGAACGCGGTCATGCCGATCGCGACGCGCCGCCGCGCGGAGCGCGACAACCGCTGACGTCCGTAGCGGGCGGTGGGACGGTCGATCACGGGAAATCCTGGGTACGTCGGGGACTGAGTTCGGATCGGTGGACCCGAACTGGAACTATAGGACTACCGGATGAGTTGAAAACGACCGACGAGTCCCGACGAATGAATGAGCAGGCAGGCATCAGTGAGTGAACTGCGGTTGATGGCGGTGCACGCCCACCCGGACGACGAGTCCAGCAAGGGGGCCGCGACCACGGCGCGCTACGCCGCCGAGGGCGCCCGGGTGATGGTCGTGACCCTGACCGGCGGCGAGCGCGGCGACATCCTGAACCCGGCCATGGACCTCCCCGAGGTTCACGGCCGAATCCACGAGATCCGCCGCGACGAGATGGCGAAGGCCGCCGAGATCCTGGGCGTCGAACACGAATGGCTGGGCTTCGAGGACTCCGGGTTGCCCGAGGGCGACCCGCCCCCGCCGCTGCCCGACGGCTGCTTCGCGGTGGTGCCCATCGAGCAGCCCGTCGAGGCGCTGGTGAAGCTGGTCCGGGAGTTCCGGCCCCACGTCATCACCACCTACGACGAGAACGGCGGCTACCCGCACCCCGACCACATCCGATGCCACCAGGTGTCGGTGGCGGCCTTCGAGGCGTCGGGCGACTACCGGCTGTTCCCCGAGGCCGGCGAGCCGTGGGCCGTCTCGAAGCTCTATTACACGCACGGTTTCCTCCGCAAGCGCATGCAGCTGATCCAGGACGAGTTCGCCAAGCACGGCCGCAAGGGCCCGTTCGACAAGTGGCTCGAGCACTGGGAGCTGAAGGAGGACATCTTCGACAAGCGCGTCACCACCCGCATCGAGTGCGCCAAGTACTTCGAGCAACGCGACGACGCGTTGCGCGCGCACGCCACCCAGATCGACCCGAAGGGCGACTTCTTCGCCGCGCCCATCGAGTGGCAGCAGCGGCTGTGGCCCACCGAGGAGTACGAGCTGGCGCGCTCCCGGGTGCCGGTGACGCTGCCCGAGGACGACCTGTTCGCGGGGATCGACCCGTGACCGACTCGCTGCTACTCGTCGCGGGCCTGCTCGCCGAGGACGCGCCGAACAACACCGGCCCCGACTTCGGCAAGGCCAGCCCGTTCGGCCTCCTCGTCGTCGTGGTCCTGCTGATCGGGACGTTCCTGCTGGTGTGGTCGATGAACCGGCACCTCAAGCGACTCCCCGAATCGTTCGACCGGGAGCATCCCGAGCCCGACCAGGCAGCCGACGACGGCACCACCGACCCCACCGACGCGGGTCCGTCGCGGCCGTGACGGACCAGCGTCTCGCCGCGACCGCCGGGCCCGCCGTGTAGCGTGCGGCACATGCCGACGCCCGAGCAGATGACCCACACCGTGCACCGCTACCTGGAACTGGTGGCCAAGGGCGCGACCGACGACATCGCCGACCTGTACGCCGCCGACGCCACCGTCGAGGATCCGGTGGGTGGCGAGGTGCACATCGGCAGGCAGGCCATCCACGGCTTCTACGCCAACATCGCCGGCCTGCAGTGCACCCCGGAGATGATCACGCTGCGCGCCCTCGGCCACGAGGCGGCGTTCCACTGGACGCTGACCATCTCGCAGGGCGACGGCGGCTCGCGCATCGACATCATCAGCGTCATGGCGTTCGACGAGGACGCCAAGATCGCCGGCATGAAGGCCTACTGGTCCCCGGAGAACATCAGCGCGGTCTAGATCGCCGTCAGAAGACGGCGAACCACATCGCGATGTAGTGGCAGATCGCGGCGACCGCCGTGCACGCGTGGAAGAACTCGTGGTGCCCGAACGTCGTCGGCCACGGGTTGGGCCACTTCAGCCCGTACAGCACGCCGCCGATGCTGTACAGCGCGCCACCCACGATCAGCAGCACCACCGCCGCGACGCCGGCACCGTCCATGATCGGACCGATGAACCACGCCGCCACCCAGCCCAGCAGGATGTACAGCGGCACGCCGACCCAACGCGGCGCCGACGGCCAGAAGCACTTGAGCACCACGCCCGCCAGCGCTCCGCCCCACACGATCCAGAACAGCACCATGCCCTTCTGCGACGGCAGTGCCAGCAGGGCGAACGGCGTGTAACTCCCCGCGATGAAGATGAAGATCATCGAGTGGTCGGCACGCTTCATCCACTTCCGCGCACCGGGGGACGTCCAGTTCACGCGGTGATAGGTGCCGCTGACGGCGAACATGGCCACGATCGTCAGCGTGTAGATCAGCGTCGCCAGACCCGCTCTGGTGGACTCCACCGACCACGACACCGACACCAGGGCGGCGCCCGCGATGGTTGCCACGATCGCGGAGTAGACGTGGATCCACCCCCGCGCGCGTGGCTTCCCGAGGAACTGGGCGACACCGTCGGCGACGGCCTCGGGCAGATCCTCCGCATACATCCGCGGTGGCGGCTGCTGAGCCTCGTCGGCCGAGTCGAAGGCAGTCTTGAAGGTGGATCCCGTCTTGGCTGTGTTCATCAGTCCGCCTCTTGCTAACCGGCATGGAACAACCCGGATGCCACAGTAGTCTGGATCGTCGTGGAGATCATTCCCCCGCGTCTCAAGGAGCCGGCCTACCGGATCTACGAGATGCGGTTGCGCCACGAACTCGCCTCGGCGCGCAGTGATCTGCCCCGGCACGTGGCCGTCCTGTGTGACGGAAATCGCCGTTGGGCGCGCGACGCCGGCCACGACGACGTCAGCTACGGCTACCGGGTCGGCGCCGCCAAGATCGCCGAGATGCTCCGCTGGTGCCAGGAAAGCGGCGTCGAGATGGCGACCGTCTACCTGCTGTCCACCGAGAACCTGCAACGTGACCCCGCCGAACTGGCGGCGCTCATCGACATCATCACCGACGTCGTCGAGAAGATCTGCGCGCCCGCCAACCGGTGGAGCGTCCGCACCGTCGGCGACCTGGAACTGCTCGGCGACGACACCGCCCGTCGGCTGCGCGAGGCCGTCGACTCGACCACCTCCGCCGCGAACGTCTTCCACGTCAACGTGGCGGTCGGGTACGGCGGGCGCCAAGAGATCGTCAACGCCGTGCGCGGGCTGTTGAGCAAGGAACTCGCCAACGGCGTCACCGGCGAGGGGCTCGTCGACGCCGTCACCGTCGACGCCATCTCCGAGAACCTGTACACGTCGGGTCAACCCGATCCCGACCTCGTCATCCGCACCTCGGGCGAGCAGCGACTGTCGGGGTTCCTGCTGTGGCAGAGCGCCTACTCGGAGATGTGGTTCACCGAGGCGCACTGGCCGGCGTTCCGTCGCGTCGACTTCATGCGCGCGTTGCGCGACTACACCCGCAGGCACCGAAGGTACGGCCGCTGACTCCGTCGGGACCGGTCCGCGTGTCACACTGACCACGTGGCGGCGATGTCCGCGGTGGTCTTCGGCCTGAGCTGGTGGCTCGGCCTGTACCTGCTGGCGCGCAACCCCCGCAAGCCCGTCCTGGCGCTCGCCGCGCTGGGGCTCACCAGCTTCGCCGTCGTCGTCGCCCTCGACGCGGTGCGTACCACGGCAGGCGCGCCCGCCGCCGCACTCGGGCACCTCGAGGTGTACCTGGTGGGGGTGCCCGGCTGGTCTTCCATCCGTTGGCCGGACGGCCGCGGGTGCGGCCCGCCGGCATCGCGATCGTCACGTGCAACGCGGTGTTCACGGTGCTCTTCCTGGGCCTGGCCGTCGCGAGCACGTGGCCGCTCACCGGCTGGGGCTACGCGCTGCTGCTCGGCGGGGCGCTGTACACCGCCGTGATCGGTGGCGTGCAGTACGTGGGCCTCACCCGCTAGCGATTTCGGCGCGCTTTCGTTCGCCTGGCGAACGAAAGCGCGCCGAAATCACAGCTTGCGCAGGCGCAGCCGGTTGATCGAGTGGTCGGAGTCCTTGCGCAGCACCAGGGTGGCGCGCGGGCGGGTGGGCAGGATGTTCTCGATCAGGTTGGGCCGGTTGATCGACTGCCAGATGTCGCGGGCGGCGAAGATGGCCTGCTCGTCGGTGAGCGTGGCGTAGTGGTGGAAGTGCGACTGCGGGTCGGCGAACGCGCCGGCGCGCATGGCGAGGAAGCGCGAGACGTACCACCCCTCGATGTCCTCGATGCGGGCGTCGACGTAGACCGAGAAGTCGAACAGGTCGCTCACCATCAGCGCCGGGCCGGTTTGCAAGACGTTGAGCCCCTCCAGGATCAGGATGTCCGGATGGCGCGTGACGAGCTTCTCGCCGGGCACGATGTCATAGATCAGGTGCGAGTACACCGGCGCGCGCACCTCGTCGGCGCCCGACTTCACCGCGGTGACGAAGCGCATCAGCGCGCGACGGTCGTAGCTCTCCGGAAAACCCTTGCGATGCATAAGGTTTCGGCGATGCAGCTCGGCGTTGGGGTAGAGGAAGCCGTCGGTGGTCACCAGGTCCACGCGGGGATGGTGCTCCCAGCGGGCCAGCAGTGCCTGCAGCACGCGCGCCGTGGTGGACTTGCCGACGGCCACGCTGCCCGCGACCCCGATGATGAACGGCACCGGCCGGTTCGGGTTTTGCTGCGGCTCGCCGAGGAACTCCGACGTCGACGAGTACAGTCGCTGCCGGGCCGCGACCTGGAGGTGGATCAGCCGGGCGAGCGGCAGGTAGACCTCTTCGACCTCCAACAGGTCCAACTGTTCGCCGAGACCGCGCAGCCCCTCGACTTCGTCGGCGCTCAGCTTGAGCGGGGTCGACATGCGAAGGGAACGCCACTGAGCCCTGTCGAATTCGACGTACGGGCTCGGCTCGCTCGTCCGAGACATGCGGTCAGTCTTGCACCTACGCTCGTCGGCATGGACGCCACCACCGTCATCGACGACTACCTCGTGCTCGGTCTGCGGTTCGATCGGATCGAGGAGGGCTACGTCGACTCGTTCACCGGCAATCCCGCCCTGCGTCGTCAGGTGGCCGACGAACCGGCCCCCGACCCCGCGGCGCTGGCGCGCGATGCCAGACGCTTGCTGAAGGAGGTGTCCCAGGTCGACGGGTTGGACGCGCTGCGCACCGACTACCTCGGCGCACACCTGCGGGCCCTCGAATGCGCCGGGCGCAAGTTCGCGGGCGAGGACGTCGGGTTCGTCGACGAGGTGCGCGCCTACTTCGACGTCGACATCGTCAAGGGCGACCAGGACCGCTACCGCGAGGCCCACCGGCGCCTCGACGAGGCGCTGGGCGGCGACGGCCCCCTGGCCGAACGCATGCAGGCCTACCGCACGGGCGAGGAGATTCCCCCGGAACGCCTCGAGGAGTGCATCCACGCGTTCTCCAGCGCGCTGCGCGACCGCGTGCGGGCCACCTATCCGCTGCCGGACGCCGAGACCATCACCTACGAGATCGTCACGGACAAGCCGTGGTCGGGGTTCAACTACTACGAGGGCGACTACCGCTCGACCGTCGCCGTGAACGCCGACCTCAAGCAGCAGATGTCCAACCTGCCGCGGCTGGTGGCCCACGAGTCCTATCCCGGGCATCACACCGAGCACTGCCGCAAGGAAGCCGGTCTGGTGGCCAGGCAGGGCCAGGCCGAGCAGACCATCTTCCTGGTCAACACCCCGCAGTGCCTGATGGCCGAGGGCCTGGCGGACCTGGCGCTGTACGCCATCGTGGGCGACGGGGCTGCGGGTGCGGGCTGGGGCGCGTGGGCCGCCGAGATCTACGCCGATCTGGGCCTGCGCTTCGACGGCGAGCGCGCCGAGGCCATCTCGGCCGCGTCGGCCGCGTTGGCCGACGTGCGCCAGGACGCGGCGCTGATGCTGCACGACGAACACCGCGATCCCGACGACGTCGTCGCCTTCCTCAAGCGGTGGCTGCTGACCAGCGACGTCCGGGCCCGCCAGTCGATGAAGTTCTTGTCGTCGCCGCTGTGGCGGGCGTACACGTCGACCTACGTGGAGGGCTATCGCCTGCTGCGCGGCTGGCTGGACGCGCGGCCGGCGGACGAGACGCTGACGGAGCGGTTCGGCCGGCTGCTCGACGAGCCGCTGATCCCGTCGAGCCTGCGGGTCGCCTGAGCGGCACCGACGTTTAGGCTGGTGTCCATGACCGCAGACGTGACCGCCTCCTCGACGGGCCTCGGCGCCGCCTACGCCGAGACCGCCAGTGCTGCCTACCGCTCGGCCCTCGAGGTCATCGAGCAGGTCGAACCGCGCATCGCCGCGGCCACCCGCAAAGAGCTTGCCGATCAACGTGATTCGCTGAAGCTGATCGCCAGCGAGAACTACGCGTCGCCGGCCGTGCTGCTCACCATGGGCACCTGGTTCTCGGACAAGTACGCCGAGGGCACCGTCGGGCACCGGTTCTACGCCGCCTGCCAGAACGTCGACACCGTCGAGGCGCTGGCCGCCGAGCACGCCCGCGAGCTGTTCGGCGCGCCGTACGCGTACGTGCAGCCGCACTCCGGCATCGACGCCAACCTGGTGGCGTTCTGGTCCATCCTGGCCACGCGGGTGGAGGCCCCCGGCCTGGCCGAGCTGGGCGCCAAGCACGTCAACGACCTGTCCGAGGCGGACTGGGAGAGCCTGCGCGCCAAGTTGGGCAACCAGCGGCTGCTGGGGATGTCGCTGGACACCGGCGGTCACCTCACGCACGGCTTCCGGCCCAACATCTCGGGCAAGATGTTCCACCAGCGCCAGTACGGCACCGACCCTGCCACCGGTCTGCTGGACTACGACGCCGTGGCCGCCGCCGCCCGCGAGTTCAAGCCGCTGATCCTGGTGGCCGGCTACTCGGCCTACCCGCGCCGGGTGAACTTCGCCAAGATGCGCGAGATCGCCGACGAGGTCGGCGCCACGCTGCTCGTCGACATGGCGCACTTCGCCGGCCTGGTGGCCGGCAAGGTGTTCACCGGCGACGAGGATCCGGTGCCGCACGCCCACGTCACCACCACCACGACGCACAAGTCGCTGCGCGGTCCGCGTGGTGGCCTGGTGCTGGCCACCGAGGAGTTCGCACCCGCCGTCGACAAGGGCTGCCCGATGGTGCTCGGCGGTCCGCTGAGCCACGTCATGGCCGCCAAGGCCGTCGCGCTGGCCGAGGCCCGCCAGCCGGCGTTCCGCGACTATGCCCGCAACGTCGCCGACAACGCCCAGGCGTTCGCCGAGGGGCTGCTCAAGCGCGGTGCGACGCTGGTCACCGGGGGTACCGACAATCACCTGGCGCTGTTGGACGTGCAGTCCTACGGGCTCACCGGGCGGCAGGCCGAGTCGGCGCTGCTGGACGCGGGCATCGTGACCAACCGCAACGCGATCCCGAACGATCCCAACGGGGCCTGGTACACCAGCGGCATCCGGTTCGGCACGCCGGCGCTGACGTCGCGCGGCTTCGGCGCCGACGACTTCGACCGCGTCGCCGAGCTGGTGGTCGAGGTGCTGCAGAACACCGAGGCGGCCGCGGGACCCAACGGGCCGTCGAAGGCCAAGTACGCGGTGGCCGACGGCGTGGCCGAGCGCGTGCACGCGGCATCCGGCGAGCTGCTGGCCGCCAACCCGCTGTACCCGGGCCTGCAGCTGTAGGAGCCGTGGCCAATCCGTGATCCGGGACACGCCCGACGGATTTCAAGGAACATGTGAATGCGGGTTACAGTTACCGCATGGCACCGAAGCCCGTCGCCAACGCGCTGACCCGTGAACTCGAGCCCGTCGTCGCCGACAACCTCGCACGGCACCTCGCCACCGAGGAAGTCTGGTTCGCACACGACCTGGTCCCGTGGGACCAGGGGGAGAACTTCGCCTTCCTGGGCGGACGCGACTGGGAACCGTCGGACGTCACGCTGCCCAAGGACGTCACCGACGCCCTCGAGATCCTGCTGATCACGAAGGACAACCTCGCCGGGTACCACCGCGAACTCGTCGAGCACTTCATCCTCGACGAGGCCTGGGGCCGCTTCCTCGGCCGGTGGACGGCCGAGGAACACCTGCACGCCGTCGCCCTGCGCAACTACCTGGTGGTGACGCGGGAGATCGACCCGTCGGCCAACGAGGACGTGCGCGTCGAGCACGTCATGAAGGGCTACCGCGCGCACACCTACTCGCAGATCGAGACGCTGGTGTTCATGGCGTTCTTCGAACGCGAGCACGCCGTGTTCTGCCGCAACCTCGCCGACCGCATCGACGAGCCGGTGCTGAAGAAGATGGTGACCCTGATCGCCATCGACGAGGAGCGCCACGAGCAGCTGTTCGGCAACCTCGTCGCGGCGTGCCTGCAGACCCACCGCGACGAGACCGTCGCCGCCATCGCCGCCAGGGCCGGCGCCCTGCAGGCCGTCGGCGCCGACATCGACGCCTACCAGGACAAGGTTGCGTTGATGGCGTCCAGCGGCATCTTCGACGACGCGGCGCTGCGCGCGGTCCTCGCCGACCGCATCACCGCCTGGGGGCTGGCCGACGAGCCGAGCCTTCGGGATTTCGTCACGAGATAGACACGTGCCGGTCACGGCGCGGCGAGGGATGCGCACACCCGGCCGCGAGTAACGTCGCAGGGGATGGCTAGCGACATGCTCTGCTGTCCGGGCGGTACCCGTCATTCGACGAGAACGGGACCGGCCCCGGTCCTAGTACCGCGTGCGTCCGCCGAAATGGTCGTGTGGGGCCACACGGTCCGAGGAGCGCCACGTGACTGAATCGTCTGATCAGCCTCAGGTTCGGACCTACGTGCTGGACACCTCCGTGCTGCTGTCCGACCCCTGGGCGTGCACCCGGTTCGCCGAGCACGAGGTCATCGTTCCCCTGGTGGTCATCAGCGAACTCGAGGCCAAACGGCACCACCACGAGCTGGGGTGGTTCGCCCGCCAGGCGCTGCGGATGTTCGACGACCTGCGGCTCGAACACGGGCGGCTCGACCAGCCGATTCCCGTTGGCACACACGGCGGTACGCTTCAGGTCGAGCTGAACCACAGCGATCCGAGCGTCCTTCCCCTGGGCTTCCGCACCGAGACCAACGACGCCCGCATCCTGACGTGCGCCGCCAACCTCGCCGCGGAGGGCAAACACGTCACGCTGGTGAGCAAGGACATCCCGCTGCGCGTCAAGGCCGGCGCGGTGGGTCTGTGCGCCGACGAGTACCACGCGCAGGACGTGGTGACGTCGGGCTGGACCGGGATGGCGGAGATCGACGTCTCCGGCGAGGCCGTCGACACGCTGTTCACCGACGGCGACCTCGATCTGGAGGAAGCCCGAGATCTCCCGTGCCACACCGGTGTCCGGTTGCTGGGCGGCACGTCGCACGCGCTCGGCCGGGTGACCGCCGACAAGCGCGTGCAGTTGGTCCGTGGTGATCGCGAAGTGTTCGGCCTCCGGGGAAGGTCGGCCGAACAGCGCGTCGCATTGGATCTGCTGCTCGACGAGTCGGTGGGCATCGTGTCCCTCGGCGGCAAGGCAGGCACCGGCAAGTCGGCGCTGGCGCTGTGCGCGGGCCTGGAAGCCGTGCTGGAGCGGCGCACGCAGCGCAAGGTCGTCGTGTTCCGGCCGCTGTACGCCGTCGGCGGACAGGAACTGGGCTACCTGCCCGGCAGCGAGAGCGAGAAGATGGGGCCGTGGGCGCAGGCCGTCTTCGACACCCTCGAAGGCCTCGCCAGCCCCGCGGTGCTCGAGGAGGTGCTCTCGCGCGGCATGCTCGAGGTGCTGCCGCTCACGCACATCCGTGGCCGGTCGCTGCACGATTCGTTCGTCATCGTCGACGAGGCGCAGTCGCTGGAACGCAACGTGCTGCTGACCGTGCTGTCGCGGCTCGGGTCGGGGTCGCGGGTGGTGCTCACCCACGACGTCGCCCAGCGCGACAACCTGCGCGTCGGCCGCCACGACGGCGTGGCCGCGGTGATCGAGAAGCTCAAGGGTCATCCGCTGTTCGCGCACATCACGCTGCTGCGCAGCGAGCGCTCGCCGATCGCGGCCCTGGTCACCGAGATGCTCGAGGAGATCAGCCCCGGCGCCCTGCCCTGATCGGGTCCGTCCGCCGGGTCGTGCGCGCGTACCCCGTCGCGGGTGCGCGCGCACGCCCCCGGACTAGGTAGGCTGCGTCCGTGCGCAAGCGGCCCGACACCTCATCCTGGTCGTACTGGCGGATGGTCGCCGGTGTGTGCGCCGGCGTGGCGATCGTGGTGGTCGGTGGATTCACCGGGCACGTGCGGGTCGCGAAGGCCGACGTCGTCGACTGCCAGCAGGTCAAGTGCATCGCGTTGACCTTCGACGACGGCCCCAGCCCGTACACGGATCGGTTGCTGCAGGTGCTGCGCGACGCCAACGCCAAGGCGACGTTCTTCCTGATCGGCAACAAGGTCGCCGCCAACCCGGACGGTGCCCGCAGGATCGCCGACGCCGGCATGGAGATCGGCAGTCATACCTGGGAGCACCCCAACATGACGACGATCCCGCCCGAGGACATCCCCGCCCAGTTCAGCAAGGCCTCCGACGCCATCCAGGCCGCCACCGGCCAGCGGCCGACGCTGGTGCGCACGGCCGGCGGCCTGGTCAACGACCAGGTGCTCGCCGAGGCGGGCAAGCAGGGCCTCGCCGACGTCAACTGGGACGTGATCCCGTTCGACTGGGCCAACGACGGCAACACCGCGGCGACGCGGGCGCTGCTGATGAGCCAGATCAAGCCGAACTCGGTGGTGCTCTTCCACGACACCTACTCCTCGACGGTGGACCTGGTGTACCAGTTCCTACCGGTGTTGCGCGCCAACGGCTATCACATGGTGACGGTCAACCAGATGCTCGGGCCGCTCACCCCTGGCACCTCCTACGGCAGCCGGGAGAACGGGCCCGCCGTCAACGACCTGCGCGACCTGCCGCCCGCCGACCTGCCGACACTGCCTGCGACGCCGTCGCCCGCGCCGATGCCGAACTTCCCGATCACCGACATCCCCAACCAGAACTCCGGCGGCCCCAACAACGGCGCCTGATCCGTCATGGTCACCGAGACGGCGTTCGTCCTGACGCTGTTGGTGCTGGGGTACGCCGTCGTCTCGGGTCTGGTGAATCGCTGGTACTTCGCGCCGGCGCTGGTGTTCGTCGCATGCGGGATGGCGTTGGGCCCGTTCGGCATCGGCGTCGTCGACGCGGGTCCGGGGGCCGGTGCCTTCGCCCTGGTGGCGCAGCTGGCACTGACGATCATCCTGTTCAACCAGGCCGTCGAACTCGACCTGCGACGCGTGGTGCGGCGGCGCGAGCTGACGTTCCGGCTGCTGGTGATCGGCGTTCCGCTGGCGATCGTCCTCGGCGCGGTGACGGCGGTGCTGATCCTGCCGGTCATGCCGCTGTGGGAGGCCGTCTGCCTGGCGGCGATCGTCGCACCCACCGAGGTCGCGTTGATCCACGCGCTGCTGGGGGATCGTCGTGTGCCCGAACGCATTCGGCACGCGCTGTCCACCGAGAGCGGGTTCTACGACGGGTTCGCGCTGGCTGCCGTGCTGGCCGCGCTGGCGCTGGCCTCGGATCGCACCGACCCCGATCCCGCCCGGTGGGGCGAGTTCCTGCTGCGCACCGAGCTGCTGTCCAGCGTCGTCGGCGTGCTGATCGGCGCGCTGGGCGGCTGGCTCATCGCGCGGTCGCGGCGGCACGGGTGGATGAGCGACACGTGGGCGCAGCTGGCGACGCTCGCGGTGGCGCTGCTGTGCTTCCAGGTGGGGGAACACGTGCACGGCAGCGGCTTCGTCGCGGCGTTCGCCGGCGGCGTGGCGTATGCGATGACGAGCAGACGGATGGGCACCGCACCCGACATGCAGGTGTCGCAGGCGGCGGGCCAGCTGCTGGAGTTGACGGTGTTCGCCCTGTTCGGCGGATACGCCGTCATCAGCGGGTGGCGCGCCGCCGACTGGCGCGTGGTGGTGTTCGCGCTCGTCGCCGTGATCGGCGTGCGGTTGGTCGCGGTGTCGGTGGCGTTGGTGCGCACCGCCGTTCCGGCGCGGCAGCGGCTGTTCATCGCGTGGTTCGGGCCGCGCGGCATCGGCACGCTGGTGCTGGGCCTCATCGTCATCGAGCGCGGCGAGATCGAGCAGACGTCACTGATCACTCAGGTGGTGGCGGTCTCGGTGACGCTGAGCCTGGTGATCCACAGCGCGTCGGCGTGGCCGGGCATCCGGTGGCTGGCCGGCTCACCGAACGGCCGTACGACTCCGTGACGTCGCGGACCCGTACGGCCGTTCGGTGACGTCCTAGCGCAGGCGCTCGTCGTCGACGCGGGCCATGGCCAGCACGTCGAGGCGCTTGTCCAACTCGGCCTCGCTGAGCTTGTCGCCGATGAGCCCGCGGTCGATGACGGTCTGGCGGATGGTCTTCTTCTCGGCCAGCGCCTGCTTGGCGACCTTGGCGGCCTCTTCGTAGCCGATCGCCGAGTTCAGCGGCGTCACGATCGACGGCGACGACTCGGCCAGCTCGCGCAGCCGGTCCTCGTGGGCCACCAGGCCGTCGATGCACTTCTCGGCGAACAACCGAGAGACGTTGGCCAGCAACGTGAACGACTCGAGCACGTTGCGCGCCATCATCGGGATGTAGACGTTGAGTTCGAAGGCGCCGGACAGCCCGCCCACCGTCACGGCGGCGTCGTTGCCGATCACCTGCGCGGCCACCTGCGTCACCGCCTCGGGCAACACGGGGTTGACCTTGCCGGGCATGATCGAGCTGCCGGGCTGCAGGTCGGGCAGCTGGATCTCGCCGAGGCCGGTCAGCGGGCCGGAGCCCATCCACCGGATGTCGTTGGCAATCTTGGTCAGCGAGGTGGCGATGGTCTTGAGCGCACCGGAGGCCTCCACCAAACCGTCGCGGGCGGCCTGGGCCTCGAAGTGGTCGACGCACGGGCGCAGTTCCTCGACGCCGGTCTGGCTCTTGAGCACCTCGACGACCTTGGGGCCGAAGCCTTCCGGGGCGTTGAGCCCGGTGCCCACCGCGGTGCCGCCGATGGCCAGTTCGCCGAGGCGGGGCAGCGTGGCCTTGACCCGCTCGATGCCGGCCTCGATCTGGCGGGCGTAGCCGCCGAACTCCTGGCCCAACGTGACGGGCACCGCGTCCATCAGATGCGTGCGACCGGACTTGACGGTGGTGCGCCACTGCCGCGCCTTGCCCGCCAACGACTCGTGCAGCACCTCCAACGCCGGGATGAGGTGGCGCACCGCGGCTTCCGTCGCCGCGATGTGCGTGGCGGTGGGGAAGGTGTCGTTGGAACTCTGCGACATGTTGACGTCGTCGTTCGGGTGCACCGTGACGCCACCGGCCGCCGCGATGCTCGCGATCACCTCGTTGGCGTTCATGTTGGAGCTGGTGCCTGACCCGGTCTGGAAGACGTCGATGGGGAACTGGTCGTCGTGCTTGCCGTCGGCGATCTCGGCGGCCGCGGCGATGATCGCGTCGGCCTTCTCCGGGGCGAGCAGCCCCAGATCCTTGTTCACCTGGGCGCACGCGCCCTTGAGCAGGCCGAGGGCGCGAATCTGGGTGCGCTCCAACGGCCGGAACGAAATGGGGAAGTTCTCCACGGCGCGCTGCGTCTGGGCGCGCCACAGCGCGTCCTTGGGCACGCGGACCTCGCCCATGGTGTCGTGCTCGATGCGGTATTCGACTTCGTTGTCGGGCATGTGCTCGCTGTTCGCCTCTCGGGATGATGGGTGGTGACGGGTGGTGACGGGGTCAGGGCAGGGGGTAGGCGGCGGTCTTGTCGCCGGTGAAGTCGACGGCCGAGTACTCGTTGAGCTTGGCCAGCCGGTGGTAGGCCTCGATCATGCGGACGGTGCCGGACTTGGAGCGCATCACGATCGACTGCGTCGTGCAGCCGCCGCCGTAGTACTGCACGCCCTTGAGCAGGTCACCGTCGGTGACGCCGGTGGCGCAGAAGAAGACGTTTTCGCCCGAGACCAGATCCTCGGTGGTGAGCACCTGATCCAGGTCGTACCCGCGGTCGATGGCCTTCTGCCGCTCGTCGTCGTCGGTCGGGGCGAGCTTGGCCTGGATGGCGCCGCCCATGCAGCGGATGGCCGCGGCGGCGATGATGCCCTCCGGGGTGCCGCCGATGCCGACGAGCATGTCGGTGCCCGACCCGGGCCGGCACGCGGCGATGGCGCCCGCGACGTCACCGTCGGAGATCAGCCGGATGCGGGCGCCCGCCTCGCGGACCTCGGCCATGAGCTGCTGGTGGCGCGGCCGGTCCAGGATGCACACCGTGAGGTCGCGGACGCTGGACTTCTTCACCTCGGCGACCTTGCGGATGTTCTCGGCGATGGGCGCGGAGATGTCGATGACGTCGGCGGCGTCGGGGCCGACCGCGATCTTGTGCATGTAGAACACCGCGGACGGGTCGAACATGGCGCCGCGCTCGGCGACGGCGAGCACCGAGATGGCGTTGGGCATGCCCTTGCTCATCAGCGTGGTGCCGTCCACCGGGTCGACGGCGAAGTCGCACTCGGGCCCGTCGCCGTTGCCGACCTCTTCGCCGTTGTACAGCATGGGCGCGTTGTCCTTCTCGCCCTCGCCGATCACCACGACGCCGCGCATCGACACCGAGTTGACCAGCTCGCGCATGGCGTCGACGGCCGCACCGTCGCCGCCCTCCTTGTCGCCGCGGCCCACCCAGCGGCCGGCGGCCATGGCCCCCGCCTCGGTGACGCGCACCAGCTCCAAGGCGAGGTTGCGGTCGGGTGCTTCGCGGCGAGAGGTCGAGGAGCCGCTTGCCTGAGGAGCTTCGTCAGCCGTCATGCGGGGATTCTCCCATTAGGTGGTCGGTGGCGGGGAGCTGGGATACTGGCAAGGTGACCGTCCCAGCGGGCAGCTCGCCCACGCCACCTCCCGGACCCAAACCGGCCAAGAACCGGCTGTTCCAGGACGGTCGCGACATGTTCTGGTCGATGGCGCCCCTGGTGGCCATCTGCATCGCGTTCGCCGGGCTGCTGGGCATGTGCTCGTTCGCCCCGGAGGGCCCCGGCGTCGGCACCGCGCCGTCGTACGACGCCAGGGGCGGCCTGCAGGCCGACGCCGACGCGCTCAAGATCCCCATTCGATTGCCCCAGCTGCCCGACGGCTGGCACGCCAACTCGGGCTCGCGCAGCAGCATCGACGGTGGGCGGCTGGACTCGGCGGGCAGGCCGGCGCGCGCGGTGTCGTCGCGCATCGGCTATCTGAGCCCCAGCGGCATGTACCTGGCGCTGACGCAGAGCGACGCCCTCGAGGAGAAGCTCGTCGCGGCGCTCGATCCGAGCCTGGTGCCCACGGGAACCCAGGACGTCGACGGGGTGACGTGGATCGTCTACGAGGGCGACGAGGGTGTGCGGCCGGTGTGGACGACGCGGTTGAACGGGGCAGGCGGGCCGGCGCAGCTCGCGCTGCAGGGCGCCGCGGGTACGGAGGAGTACCGTACGCTGGCGAAGGCGACGCAGAGCCAGTCGCCACTGCCCGTCCGCTAGGAGCGCGCCATGACCTCGTCACGCCGGCCCTCCGCTGCCGCCGCGGCGGCACCGGAAGCAGATCTGAGCGGCTGGGCGTGCGCGCCCTTCTCCGCCGCCGGATACACCCACGACGTGTACCGCAAGGGCGAGGGCCCCGGCGTCGTGCTCATCCCCGAGATGCCCGGCCTGCACCCCGGAGTGCTCGCACTGGGCAACCACCTCGTCGACAACGGCTTCACGGTGGCCGCGCCGTCGCTGTTCGGCACCCCCGGCGCCCCCGCGCTGAGCCCGGGCGCGGCGCCCGTGCTGCTGAAGGGCTGCGTCGCCAAGGAGTTCGCGGCCCTGGCCACCAACGCCGACCGGCCCGTCGCCCACTACCTGCGGGCGTTGGCCCGCGACCTGAGCGCCACCACGCCCGGCAAGGGCGTCGGCGTCATCGGGCAGTGCTTCACCGGTGGCTTCGCCCTGGCCGCGGCCGTCGACGACAGCGTGCTGGCGCCGGTGCTGAGCCAGCCGTCGGTGCCCATCCCGCTGACGGCCGCGCAGCGCCGCGACCCGGGCATGTCCGAACGCGAACTCCAGGTCATCGAACGTCGCGCCGCCGAGGACGGGCTGTGCGCGCTGGCGCTGCGGTTCACCAAGGACCCGATGTCGCCCGGCGAGCGCTTCCAGACGCTCAAGGCGCGCCTGGGCGATGCGTTCGAGGTCATCGAGATCGATTCCGGCAGGGGCAATCCGGACGGGTTCGGCCGGTCGGCGCATTCCGTGCTGACCCGCGAGGTGCGCGAGGTCGACGGCCACCCCGCCTACGAGGCCCGCAAGCGCGTGGTCGCGTTCCTCACGCAGCGGCTGGCGGTCTGACCTCCGGTCACCCGCCGTCGGCGGCGCGTTCCTGCTTGGCCGCCAGCCGTTCGTGCACCCGGTCGTTGCCGAGCCGTTGCCGCAACCGCGCCGCCACCCGCCCGAGGCGGCCGGGACGCTTGGGCGTCTCGTCGTCGGGGAGGTCGTCGGGATCGACGATCGGCACCCCCTTGAACACCGCGAGGTACACGCTGACGGTGGTGACGATGACGATCATCAGCACCGGGCCGATGACGATGCCCAGGAAGCCGAACATGCCGATGCCCGCGAACACCGCGAGCAGCATCAGCGCCGAATCGAGCCGCGCCTGCTTGGGCACCAGGATGGGGCGCAGCACGTTGTCGACGTTGGTGACCACCAGCACGTGCCAGACGATCACGAAGATGCCGCCCCACACGTTGCCGAACAGGATCATGCCGAGCCCGAACGGGATGCTGACGATACCGCCGCCCAACGGGATCACCGACAGGGCCGTCAACAGGATCGCGAAGATGAAGAATCCCTGGTGGAACCCGGCCAGGTAGATCGACACCGCGCCGAGCAACCCCTGCGCCAACGCGATGACGAACTGCCCGAAGACCGTCCCGCGCACCATGGCGCCCATCTTCTCCAAGTACAGCTCGGTGACGTCCTCGCCGAGCGGATTGAGCTTGCGCAGCAACAGGTGGACGCGGTCGCGATTGCTCAGCAGCGAGACGAACACGTAGATGAACAGCACGGCCGCCGTCAGTGCGCCGGCGAGCCCGCCCACGGCGCCCTGCAACACCGTGAGGGCCCACTCACCGGCTCGCTGCGCGACGGTGGCCATGCGCTCCTGCAGCATCTGCGGCGTCACGTCGACGCCCGTCAGGAACGGCACGCGGTCGATCGCGTCGTTGACCACCTGCAACGCCCGGTCGCCGAGGGAACTAAGATCGGTGCGCGCCACCCATCCCGACACGTTGCCCACCATGGTGCTGATCTGCGCCACCGCCAGCAGCACCAGCAGGCTCACCGGGATGATGACGGAGAACAGCGCGGCCAGCACCGTCACCGTCACCGCGGCGCCCCCGCCCATGCGGCCCCGCAGCCACGTGTACACCGGGTTGAACAGGTAGGCCGCCACGGCGGCCACCACGATCACCATGAAGTAGCCGCGCAGGAAGTAGGCGGCGAACGCGAGCGCGGCCACGGTCGCGACGGCCAGCGCGCGTTTCTGGGGCGCGGTGAACTGCGTCTGCATCACGGCCGATCCGGGCTCGGATCGCCCCACTCGGATCGCACGGCGCCCCACGGGTCGGCGTAGCGTCCGGGCTTGCCGTGATAGGCCGAGCGGCGCGCGAGGAAGTGGCCCGCGATGGGGGCCAGCAGGCGCAGCGGATAGCGCCTCCAGCCGGCCTTCTCGGCGGTCTCGGCCAGGATGTCGGGGAACGACACCGACTGGAAGCGCAGCACCTGCTGCGCGCGTGCGGTGTCCATCCAGTCGGTGGCGAACCAGTCGGCGTCGCTGGCGGGGTTGCCCCGCCGTCCGATCGGCAGGGCGCCCACCAGTCCCAGGGCGGCCGCGGTGGCGGGCCCGATGTCCCCCTGTTCGAGCCGGTGCGACGCGTCGTCGCCCCCGACGAGCAGGATCTCGCCGACGCAGTCTGCGGTGGTGGCATTGACGAAGGCGGTGGCGACGTCGCGGACGTCGACGGTCTGGATGCGACCGTCGATGGGCAGCGCGCTCTCGAAGTAGAGGAACTCCGGCTTGATGTCGAAGCTGATGTCGGTGGTCAGCACCCCTCCCAGCCGCAGCACCACCCAATCGATGCCCGACGTGCGCACCAGCTCCTCGGCCTCGGCCTTGTGCGTGCCGTACAGGTCGCTGGGGCGCACCGGGGTGTCCGCCGACAGCACGTCGGCATGGGTGTGGGGGTTGCGTGAGCCGTAGACGGCGACGCTGGAGGCCTGCACGAAGCGCGGGGGAGAGGGCAGCGCCGCCGCCGCGGCCACCAGGTGCCCGGTGGCGTCGACGCTGACCGCGCGTGCCAGTGCGGGCCTGGCGTAGCAGAACGGCGGGATGATCGCGGCGAGGTGGATGATCGCGGCCGGCTGCACGGCGGTCAGCAGTGTGGTGACCTGCCCGGGGTCGGTGAGGTCGGCCCACCGCACCTCGACGCCCGGTGGGAGTGCGCCGGCGGCCTTGCGGTTGGCGGGAACGTCGAGGTCGGTGGCGACCACCCGGCGGCCGTCGGCGGCCAGCCGGCGGACGGTGGCCGATCCGACGAGTCCGAACGCACCCGTGACCAGAACCGCGTCAGACATGACCCTCCCTGCGTGGTCGGAGGCGGCCGATGAATCCCGCCCAGCCAAGCACTCTAGAGCGCTTCGGCCTGCCTCACCTCGGATGTGGTGACGCGCGGCCGAGCCCGCGTGCGACGGCCCTGGTCTAGACTCAGGTGGTCGTAGGTTCCTCGCGTTCCCGTATCTTCGGTCGCCGTCTGCGATGAACCATTTCCCGACGGGAGCACCGAATGGTGCCGAATTCGCCCATGGAAACCACGGTCACACGGTTGGTGCTGTGCAATCGATCTCCGGTGCGGGGCGGAGTCGACGCCGTGTGGTGGCCGCGGGGGTCCAAGCTCGCCGAGCAGTTGCCGGACCTGCTGCGGGTGTTCGAAGCGCTGATCGGCGACGTGCGGCGGGTGGTGTACGACAGCCGGATGTGGCCCGACGAGCCGCGCCGGCTGATCCGCAGGGGCGTCCCGATCACCGTGGACCCGTATCGGATGACGTGGTGCGAAACCCTCTATCTCGCAGGCACACACATGCGTGACGCGGTGATCTACGTGCTGCCCTCCGGGTGTGAACCGCGCCTGGCGGGCGGCGTGCTGGACATGGTGTCGGCGGGGACCACGCCCCTGTGTTCGGCGGCGCTGCGCGAGTTGGTCGCCGACGCGGCCACGCGACGCTGAGGCGGAGTCAGGCCGGGACGGGCGCGCCCGCGGCCTTCATCCGGGCGTAGAGCTCGGTGTAGTAGGGCAGGCAGTCGGCCATCGCCTGCTGCGTGGTGAACAGCGGCTCGTAGCCGAGGTCGCGCTTGGCCTTGGCGATGGAGAAGTAGTTGTCGAGGTAAATACGTTCCACGCCAAGCGGTTCCAGTGGCGGCCTGGGGATGCCGAGGGTGAAGTGCAGCCACTGCCACACCGTGACGGCCAGCCACACCGGTTTGCCGGGCACCCGCAAGGTCGGCAGCTTCGCGCCGCACGCCTCGACGACCGGGCGGGAGAACTCGAACATGTTGATGGGTTCGCCGTCGTTGACGAAGTACGCCTGTCCGGGGGCGGTTCCGCCGGGGACGAGGTGTTCGGCGGCCAGGATGAACCCGTGAATCAGGTTGTGCACGTAGGAGTTGTCGAGCTTGACGTCCTTGCTGCCCACCAGCACCTTGACGTGGCCGGCCAGCACGCTCTCGAACACCTTGCGGAACATCGTCTGATCGCCGCGGCCCCAGATGCCGCTGGGCCGAATGGAACACGTCAGCAATCCGCCGACGCCGTTCTGCGACAGCACGAACTTCTCGGCGACGACCTTGGTCTCGGTGTAGAGGTCCTTGAACCGGTCGGTGTACGGCAGGGTCTCGTCGCCGCCGGCGATCGGCCGCCCGCCCACCACCACGCTGTTGGACGCCGTGTAGACGAACCGCGCGACCCCCGCCGCCTGGGATGCGCGCACCAGGTTCTCGGTGCCGCCGACGTTCACCGCGAAGCTGCGGTCGCGGTTGGCCGATGCGCCGCCCATGAGGTCGATGATCGCGGCGGTGTGGAACACCGTGTCCACGCCGGCCACCGCGGCGGCCACGTCGTCGCGGTTCGTGATGTCACCGACCACCTGCTGCAGTCGCGGATGCTCGGGCAGCGGCGAGGCGACCCGATCGAACGACCGCACGGTGAGGCCGCGAGTCAGCAGTTCGGTCACCAGGTTGGCCCCCACGAAGCCGGAACCGCCGGTGACGAGGACGTGTCCGAGGCTCTCGGCGCGCAGCGTTGGATCACCCATGAGCGACGAGCCTAACTGAAACGTGTTCTATTTTCGAGACCGGATGACCTGGGGTCGTGTCGGATCAGGCGTCGTCGGCGTCCTCGGCGGCTAGGGCGCGCTCCACCCGCAGCCGGGCCCCCTCCAGATGCTCCTCACAGCGTTTCGCCAGCTCCTCGCCTCTTTCCCAGAGCTTCAGCGAATCGTCGAGGCTCAGCCCGCCCTGTTCGAGCCGGCGCACCACCTCCGTCAGCTCGTCCCGGGCGGCCTCGTAGCCCAACTCACTAATGGGTTTCATCCGACTCCTCGCTCGTGCCCGAACTGACCGCGGTGATGGCGCCGTCGCCGACGCGGATCCGGATCCGCGTCCCGGCGGGGGCGTCCGCCACCGACCGCAGGATCGCCGTCGTACCGTCCCCGGCCACCGTCTGCACCACCGCGTACCCGCGCGCCAGCGTCGCCGCAGGCCCCAGCGTCGCCAGCCGGGCCGCCAAGTGCCCGACGCGGTCGGCCTGGGCGGCGATGGTGCGGGTGACGTCACGCCGCACCGCGGCCAGCGCGCGCTCGACCTCGTCGGCCCGGGCGTCGATGGACGCCAGCGGCTGCGCCAGCACCGGCCGGTTGCGCAACTGACTCACCGCGTGCTGCTCGCGATGCACCCAGTTGCGCAGGGCGCGGGCGCTGCGGGCGCGCAGGTCGGTGACCAGTGCGCGCTCGGCGGCGGCGTCGGGGACCAGGCGCTTGGCGGCGTCGGTGGGCGTCGCCGCCCGCAGGTCGGCCACCAGGTCGCACAGCGGGCTGTCGGGTTCGTGGCCGATGGCCGTCACCACCGGGGTGGTGCAGCGCGCGATCTCGCGGCACAGCGTCTCGTCGCTGAACGGCAGTAGATCCTCGAAACTGCCTCCGCCGCGGGCGATCACGATGACGTCGACGTCATCGTCGGCATCGAGGTCCCGCAGCGCGGCCACCACCTGCGCCACGGTGTTGGGACCCTGCACCACGGTGTGCCGCACCGCGAAGCGCACCGCGGGCCAACGGCCGCCGGCGACCGTGGTGACGTCGCTCTCGGCGTGGCTGTCCCGACCCGTGATCAGGCCGATGGTGTTGGGCAGGAACGGGATCGGGCGCTTCAGTCGCGGATCGAACAGGCCCTCGGCGTCCAGCAGACGACGCAGCCGGTCGATGCGCGCCATCAGCTCACCGATGCCGACCGCGCGAATCTGGTTGACCCGCAACGAGAACGATCCGCGGCCGACGAAGAAGCTGGGCCGGCCCAGCATGATCACCCGGGTGCCCTCGGCCAGGGGTACCGGCGAGTTGTGCACCAACTCGCGCGGGCACGTCACCTGCAGGGACATGTCGGCGTCCGGGTCACGCAGCACCAGGTAGGCGGTGCTGGAGTTCGGGCGCACGTTCATCTGCGCGATCTGCCCCTCGACCCACACCGTGCCCAGCTTGTCGATCCAGCCCTTCACCAACATGGACACGGTGCGGACGGGATAGGGATGCTCCGGGGACTTGCCCTGCTCGGCGTCGGTCACTTCGCCGAAGCGCGGGTGATCCTGTTGGCCAGCAGCGTCTGGAACGGTGCCCGCGCCTTCGTCGCCTCCTCGTAGGCGAGCAACTCCTCGAGTTCGGCGACCTTCAACGACGTCATGCGCGCCCGCAGCTGCGCCAGCGTCAGCGACGGATAGTCCAGTTCGGCCACCATGGCCGGCGCGTCGGTCGCCGGCGGCGTCACCGGCGCCGCGTCCCGCTGCGGCTCGACGTCGGGTTCGCCGGTGCTGTACAGCGCGAACCGGCCCTCGGTGAGGCGCTCGCCGCGACCGGCGGCGGTGTCGTCGTCGGCGCGCTCGTCGTCCTCGTCACCGCCCAGGTCGGCGTACAGGTCCTCGTCGAACGTCGCCCATTCGGGCTGCTCGTCCTTGGGCGGGAACAGCTGGTCGAGCGTCTCGTCGCCGCGGTTGACCAGGTCGGCGACGTCCTGCTGCATCTTCATCACCAGGTGAGCCACCTGACTGGCGACCGTCATCGGATAGGTCAAGATGGTCTGCGGCAGCTTCCGGGTTTCCTCGAGGGCCGTCACCGCCGCACCGATCAGCAGGCGGACGCCATACGGTGCAGTTGCCATGGGTGCAGCCTACGGCTGGCAGCGCGGGCGTGCGGGTAAGTACCCTTGAGGCATGCCACCGACGATCAACATGGGCATCCCCGGTGCCGCCAGCTCGGTCGTCGAGAAGACGGCCGGCAAACGCGTCCTGCTCGCCGAGCCCCGCGGATACTGCGCAGGCGTGGACCGCGCCGTGGAAACCGTGGAACGCGCCCTGGAGAAGCACGGTGCGCCGGTCTACGTGCGCCACGAGATCGTGCACAACCGCTACGTCGTGGACACCCTCGCGAAGGCGGGCGCGGTGTTCGTGGAGCAGACCGACGAAGTGCCCGAGGGGGCCATCGTGGTGTTCTCCGCGCACGGCGTCGCGCCCACGGTGCACGAGGAGGCCGCCGCCCGCAACCTGCGCACCATCGACGCCACGTGCCCGTTGGTGACCAAGGTGCACAACGAGGCCAAGCGCTTCGCCCGTGACGACTACGACATCCTGCTCGTCGGCCACGAGGGGCACGAGGAGGTCGTCGGCACCGCCGGGGAGGCGCCCGACCACGTGCAGGTGGTCGACAATCCCGACGCCGTCGACGGCGTCACGGTCCGCAATCCGGACAAGGTGATCTGGCTGTCGCAGACCACGCTGAGCGTCGACGAGACCATGGAGACCGTGCGTCGCCTGCGGGAGAAGTTCCCCACGCTGCAGGACCCGCCCAGCGACGACATCTGCTACGCCACCCAGAACCGGCAGGTCGCGGTCAAGGCCATGGCGCCCGAATGCGACCTCGTCATCGTGGTGGGATCGAAGAACTCGTCGAACTCGGTGCGGCTCGTCGAGGTCGCGCTGGGCGCCGGCGCGGACGCGGCCCACCTGGTCGACTACGCCGAGGACATCGACCCGGCGTGGCTGGAGGGCGTCACCACGATCGGCGTCACCTCGGGGGCGTCGGTGCCGGAGATCCTGGTGCGCGGCGTGCTCGAGCGCCTCGCCGACGAGGGCTTCGACACCGTGCAGTCGGTGACCACGGCCAACGAGACGCTGGTGTTCGCGCTGCCGCGCGAGATCCGCCCGCCGCGCCCCTGAACCTAGACGTCGTACTCCCACGAATCCGCGTCACGCGAGCGACGCGGCCTGCGCTGTTCGGTGCGCGGGTCGAGCGGCTGATCGTCGTCGTCGGAGCCGCGGTAGCGCACCCGTGAGACCGGGTGGTGCGTCCCGCCGCTCGGTGCGCTCGGCTGGTAGGAGTCGTAGTCGTAGGTGTCGTAGGGTCCGTACTCCGGCATCCGGTGCCGGCGCTGGGGCCGCTCGGCGCGCTCGGGGCGTTCCTGGCGTTCGGGTCGGTCCGCCCGGTCGGGGTAGTCGTAGCGGTCCGGCCGCTCGCGGCGCACCGGACGCTCGGCGCGGGTGCGCTCCCCGCGGCGCTCGACGGGCGGGCCGTTGCGCCGCTCGCGAGCC